>CALBVR010000159.1 GCA_937969565.1 uncultured Acidimicrobiales bacterium
GCGGGTTGGTGAACGGGCCGCCCCGCTGCGATCGGCGCAGCGTCAACCAGATGACGGCGGCCAGGATGACCGACCCGCCGAGCAACGTCAGGTTCTCCGGCCGCTCCGACACGAAGATCCACACCCACAGGGGTGCAAGAATCACTTCGACCATCAACAGCAGCGTCGTCTCGGTGGACGGCACGACCCGCTGTGCGGTGTTGAAGACGGCGACAGGAAAGCCGAGCAACGCGCTCCCCGCCACGAACGAGATGGCAGCATCACCGACCGAGATGTCCAGGCCGCCGGCAGCGGTGGACACCGTCAGGCAGACGACGACGAGCGTCAGGCCTGCCGTGATCGCAGGAACCGACGGATCGATCCGATCCGCTCCTCGCACGATGGTTGTGTAGTAGCCGAGCATCACGGGAATGCCGAGTGCGATCAGCGCCGCCGGCTGGAAGTCGTCGAAGACGTTGCCGGACACCATGATCGTCACGCCCACGATCACCAACCCGGCGGCGATCCGGGCATCCCGACTCATCGGTTCGCCGTTCAGTACCCGGCTGAACCAGGCCGCAGCGATGGGCGTCGCCGGTTGCAGAAACAGCACGAAGGCGACCGTCGCGAATTCCAGAGAGACGATGAACAACATGTTCATGCCGGCGAGCAGCAGGCCAATGAACATGTGGATCGGCTGGAACCGACTCCGAACCTCCCGGAGCCGGTGGCGATTCTGCACCCAGAAGATCGCCCCCGTCATGGTCAGCATGCCGAGACCTCGAAAGACCAGGTACTCCCAGGCGGTGGCCGTCGACGTGCTGCGAAAGAAGAGTCCGCCGAAGCTGAACAACACGCCGCAGAACATCACCAGGAGCGATCCCTGCAGGTGTGTCAGGTTGGGTTCAGCACGCTCTCGAGCGAGCGTCGGCTTCTCGGACATCCGAGCACCCTACGGATGGCGCAGATTGGCGTCCAGCGTTTGTTCAGGTCAGGCCGCCTCGGCGGTGACCGACTCGATCACGAGCTCATAGACGCGATCCACGGGAAGGCCGAGACCGGTCCCGAGACGCTCGATGAACTCGGCGTCGCTGGGAGAGAGATCGCCACCCGTCGAGCCGATCTTCGCGGCGAACACGACCATCTCTTCCTTGCCCTCGGTCGTGAAGCTGCCGTTCAGGAAGGAGATCCGGGAGCCGAGGTCAGCAGAAGCGATCCAGGCCACATCGCGCTGGAGGTCTTCACTCAGGTAATTGTCCCGGATGGTCCGCCGAATCAGACGAAGTGCCGCCCGATGGCGGGCCGGATTGTTCGGAGCGTTCGCAACCAGCCAGGCCCCGACTTCTCGGAACGCCGCCGACACCTGGTCGATCATCTGTGCGTTGGTCGGCCGGGCGAGAACATCGACGTCGAAGATCTCTTTGGTCTGCACACACCGCACCGCCTTGGCGGTCACCGTGCGGCCCTCGACCACGTCCAGAAGTTCATACGGAGCGTCGGCGTTGAGCGAGGGGGAGAAGAAGACCCCGGAACCAACCACCTTGTGCTTCACACGTGCCATTCGTTGCTGCTCCGAATCACGAAATCAGACGCCCACTTTGGATAACGGCGCATGGCGGCTTCGACTTAGAACTGTCGCCGAAAAATGGGTCGCACGACTCAGTCGACAGGCATCGTGAACCCGAAAAACCACCCCATCCAGGCTTCACCCATGGCGACTGCAACCGGCGCGTCGCCGACCTGTTCCTCTCCAGTACCGGTGGGCTCATCGGCTCGGTGCTGGCGATGGTCTGGCTGGGCCCTGTTCGACGATCAGTCGAGCACTGATTCGAGCCGTCGCAGCGTTTCATCGCGGCCGACCTGCTCGAGCATCCATCCGGCCGGCGGGCCGATGTGGGACCCGACCAACCCGCCGTAGACGGCGTCCAGCCCTTCCGAGATGGTCAGGCCTGCGTGGACACGCTCCCGATGGATCAGTCGATGAAGGTCGAGTCCCCTCCACCGGTTGTCGCGTGCCGAGAAGTCCGTGAGCTCCTGATGGAGTCGGGCGAGATAGGTGAGCTGGCCGGGCTCGAACTTGCGGCGGGTCTGGTGACACGCCGAAAGGTTCGTCGGGGCGGTCGCCGCCTCGGGCTTGGCCTCGAACCATCGGCCGTTGAGGAAGCACCCAACCGGTTCGAGCAGCTCGTCGCCCGTGATCCGGCCGCCACTGCCATCGGAGAAGATCTGCGTTCCACGGGAGAGCCGTAGGAGCGACAGCGTCGCCACCTCGCCTTCGAGCGGTCGCCCGGTCGGCGTCTGGCTCGCCTCCGCCGGCGCGATCGACGCCCGCTCGATCGTCGCCCGCAGGCTCATGCCGAGAGCGAGGAACCAGCTCATCACGTGCAGCAGCGACAGCGTGGGCCGGCCCACACACTCCCGATGGAGGTCGGAGGAGATGACGTCGGGAAGGAAGCCACGCTCCATGGCCGCCAACGCTCGCTCGAAGCTCAGGTTGGCTCCACCGGGAGCGCAGTCGAAGACGAGGCCACGATCGCGCCCGGCGATGGCCTCCGGCCGAACGGTTCCGTCGGCTGCCACGATCGCCCCGGCGGCGCTGGTGAAGCAGTGGGTGACGATGTCGCCGCCCTGGAGATGGTCGAGCACATCCCCGGTGATCGGATCGACATCTGGAGCAGCAAGCTCACCGATGTGCACCATGAGCGGCCGGGCCACGAGCTCGCTGAGCGTCGCAGCGTGACCGATCCATTGCACGCCGGCAGCAGCCGTACCCCAGACCTTCAAACCGGCGATGCGGGTCTCGTGCCGTTGGAACGCGCCGAGGAAGTCATCGAGGGACGCTGTCTGCATCTCGGGAATCGTCCGCCGGGTGTTGTGCGCCGCCTCGGGTTCCGTGATGCCGCCCGCTTCCACCGCCATGAAGATGCGAATTCGGGTCTTCGCCTCGGCGATCTTGGTCGCAGCGAAGTCGTCGATCGTTGCCGCTCCGGAACCGCCGGCATCGACGATGGTCGGCACCGCAGCGTGCACACCGATGGAGTCCGGATCCGCCACACCGGCTGCCCCGAACGTGTGGCAGTGGAGGTCGACCAGGCCCGGGCTGAGAATGCACCCTGTC
The DNA here is from genome assembly GCA_937969565.1 of uncultured Acidimicrobiales bacterium. Taxonomy (GTDB): domain Bacteria; phylum Actinomycetota; class Acidimicrobiia; order Acidimicrobiales; family SHLQ01; genus SHLQ01. The sequence goes on from CALBVR010000159.1 coordinate 3,098, forward strand.
CCGTCGATCGTGTGGATCGTTTCCGGAAGTTCCCAACCGGCCGAGGATCCGGGAGGTCCGACGCGCGCGACGATGCCGTCGTCGATCAGGACATCGACAACGTCATCGAGATGGTCGGTCGGATCGATCCGCCGCACGTTGCGCAAGAGGGCACCAGGCATCGAACGCGAAGGTACCGAACACTTTCCGTATCGGTGTGACCGAATGAGTCAGCGATTGTCGCGTTGGGTGACGGGAGTGCCGGGGCTCATCGGTTCGAGCCGAGGCCGCGGAGCCCACGCCAGGCCAGCTCGGCCATCATCGCGGCGGCATCGTCCGGATTCCGGCGCTCGCCCTCCTGAATCCATCGGCGGACCGAGGACTCGAGCATCCCCGCAATCGCGCGGGCGTAGAGCAGCCGATCGGCCCGATCCAGCCCCGGAATGTCGATGAAGTCGGCGGTGAACGCGGCGAAGGCGTCCTCCACCCGAAGGAGCTCCGCCGTGAACGAGGGATCGGAACGAACGCCCTCGCCGAACAGCACCGTGAAGTGTCCCGGCTCATCGGCAAAGAAGCGGAAGAACGTCGAGAAGGAGCGTTCGACCTGTTCCCGACCGTTGGCGGCGCTCGTGACGACGTGGGAGAGGCGCTCGACGAGCTCCTCGCCGGTGGCCGCGAGCAGCTCGAGGTAGAGGTGGTGCTTGGAGTCGAAGTGCTGATACAGCACCGGCTTCGTGACCCCGGCTTCCAACGCCACGTCGTTCATCGACGTTGCCACGAACCCGTTGCGGCCGAAGGTGGCGAGTGCTGCTTGCAGCAGTTGCTCGCGGCGCTCCTCCGCTCCGAGACGGGTGGTCTGTCGATTCGAACTCACGACAGTGACCGTAGCGCGCCGGGCCGCGAGACAAGCAGGCGGCGTCAGCGCCGCCTGCGTTGGGCCGCCCCGTCTTCCTCCCAGCGTTCCGCACCCCGAATGGCGTACGTGACCTGGATGGCGACGGCCAGAATGATGCTGCCCACGATCAGCAGGCCGACAATGACCGAAATCAGGCCCGTGGAGAAGCTGCTGAACAGGCCGACGAAGAAACCGACGGTTGCACCCAGATAGCAGAGGTAGCCGACCCGACTCGCCGAATTGGCGCGGGTGCGGATCGTGGCCCGCTGCTGCAGGATGGGATCGTCATCGGGGGCGGGAGCGTCTGCGTGGTCGGCCACGCCTCCAGCCTGCCCGATCAGCCGTCAGATTGCGCCAGTTGACGATGTTGCGAACGACGGCCGCGGATCCGGTTCCGGCGATGGCCCGGCGAGGGCGGCGCCAACGTGGTCAGGCGACGGTCGGCTTCCGCCCGGCGACGGAGGAACTCGGCGAGCTGATCGTCAGTGGGCGACACGGTCAGATCGATGATCGGACGACGGTCGGTGAGATCGATGACCTCGCCGCTCTCCACCGCAGCCTCGGTCTGACGAGGCGCAGGATTGGCAGG
>CALBVR010000160.1 GCA_937969565.1 uncultured Acidimicrobiales bacterium
GACAACGACGACCTCGGCTACCCGACGGCCACCATCTCGGCGTTCGGTGGCGGCGACCTCGGAGGCTCCGTGGACGACACCGCCGCCGGAGCCACTGCGAGTGGGGCTGCGGGCGATGTGACGCTCAGCTCGGTCGGCACGCTCACCTACACGCCCGCCTCCGGGTTCGTCGGCGACCTGTCGTTCGACTACCGCCTGGAGAACGTCGAGGGCTCGACGACCGCCACCATCTCCATCGAGGTCGGCAGCACCGCGGTGCTCGAGCGCAACATCGTCGTGCACGTCTCCTCCTCTCGTTCCGGCGAGGTCGGGGGAGTGACCTTCGAGGACGAAGACATCCTCGAGTTCGATTCCGCCGCAGACACGTGGACGCTGCTGATGGACGGCTCCGACATCGGCCTGGCAGGGCGTGATGTGGACGCCGTGCACGTGATCGAGACCGGCGGCCTTCCAACCATTCTCTTCAGCGTGGCGAATCCGATGACCCTCGATCCGATCGGACCGGTCGACGACTCAGACGTGGTCCGCCTCGTGCCGACCTCGCTCGGCGACACGACCGCGGGCGCGCTCGACCTCTTCTTCGACGGATCGGCCGTCGGCCTCGACACGTGGGACGAAGACGTCGACGCGCTTCTGGTCACCGGCGACGGCCGCTTGGCCCTCTCCACGCTCGGACCTGCGGAGGTGCCCGGGAGCAACGGCTCGGTCCTGTCGAGCAGAGCCGAGGACCTGCTGGTGCTCGAGGCCGACGACACCTTCTCGCTGCACTTCGACGGCTCGACGACGAACCGGCCGATCACCGCGGCCTGGCTTGACCCCACCACCGACCTCGTGCACGCCGCCTTCCACCGATCGATCTCCAGCGGAGCGCTCGTCGGCGACGGCGACGACATCTTCGTGTTCCCGCGGGCCGACGGTGCGTCAACCGACGAGGGCCGACTCTTCGACGGCGACGATCACAGCACGTCGCTCGGCCAGATCGATGCGGCCTCCTTTGCCGGGAGCGCCACGGTTGCAGGAACGCAGGCGCCGGTGATCCAGAGCAACGGCGGCGGCGATGCGGCATGGATCGCCCATGCGGAGAACACCGATGCGCCGGGAACCGTCATCTGGGGTACCGGCGTCTTCGTGCCCAGTGGCTCGGAGCTCAGCTCGGCTGAGGTGATCGATGCATCGGGCAACGTCTACACCACCGGGTTCTTCCAGGGCACGGTGGACTTCGACCCCGGAGCCGGAGTGGATGAACACACCGCGTTCGGCGGGTTCGACATCTTCGTCTCCAAGCTCGACTCCGCCGGCGACCATGTGTGGACCATCTCGATCGGTGGACCGGAAGACGACCGTGGTGCCGGCGTCGACGTCGACGCCAGCGGCGACGTGTACCTCACCGGCTACTTCCAGAGCTCGGTGGACTTCAACCCGGGTCCGAACATCGACGCACTCACGGCGTCGGGTGTGGAGGACGTGTTCGTTGCCCGCTACGACTCGACCGGCGCACTCGTGTGGATCCGCGGTCTGGGCGGTGACGACGACCTCGTGGGGACCGGTGTGGGCGTGGATGGATCCGGCACGCTCATCTCGGTCGACAACTTCGTCGCCGAGGTGGAAGCGACCGATCCTGACGGGGACAGCAGCGATCTCGTCTACTCGTTCACCACAACCATCGGCGGAGAGGACAATGCGCTCTTTGCGCTGGGCGCGACGGATGGTCTGCTCACGTTCCTTGCAACACCGGACTTCGAAGCTCCGGCCGACCTCGACGCCGACAATGACTACGAGGTCGAAGTCACCGTCACCGACCTCGACGGGCTCACGGACACGCAGATCATGACCGTGCGGGTCACCGACGCCGCCGACTGACGGTTCCGGCGAACAGCGCGGATGTTGCCACCGCGTGAACGCCGCGCGACGAGTTGTCGCACGACGCATGCGGAGCCGCAGCGGCTTCGTATGTTCCGGAGATGACTGACGCACCCCTTCATGCGGCCCCCGATTCGCCGTACCGAAGCCTCCCGAAGGTCGAGCTGCACTGCCACGTCGAGGGGACGGCTCGCCCGTCCACCGTGGCCGAACTGGCGGCGAAGCACGGCATTCCACTCGGTGTGGAGACGCCCGAGGACCTCTACTCCTACGCGAACCTTCCGGACTTCCTTGCCGCGTTCGGCACGGTGTGTTCTGCCTTCGTCGACCTCGACGACTTTCATCGGATGGCCTACGAGGCGACGGAGGACGCCGCGCTCGCCGGCATCCGCTACCGGGAGATGTTCATCTCGCCGGGCTTTCATCTGGATAGAGGAGTCCGCTTCGACACCGTCTGGGAGGGCATCGTCGCTGGTTTGCGTGACGCCGAGGAGGACCATGGCGTTCGCACTCGGCTGATCCTCGACATCGACAAACCGAAGGGGCTCGGTCCAGCGCTTGCAATTCTCGAAGTGGCGCGGAACCTGGATCGTGACCTTCTTCTCGGGATCGGCGGCGACAGCAACGAGATCGGCGTCGATCACGAACAGTTCGCTCCGCTCGTACGCGAGGCGCACAACCTCGGCTTCAAGACCTGCTTCCACTGTGGGGAGGAGGGCCCGGCGGAGAACATCGCCACGATGGTCGCCGCCGGCGTGGATCGGATCGATCACGGCACCCGCCTTCTCGACCTCCCGGACCTCGTGGCTCGGGTGGTCGACGAACAGATCCCGCTGACGAGCTGCCCGACATCCAACGTTGAGCTCGAAGTGGCCCCGACCCTGGAAGCACATCCTTTTGCGGCTCAGCTCGACGCGGGAGCGCTCGTGACCCTGAACAGCGACGATCCGGCGTTCTTCCGTTTCGACCTGGCAGATGAGTACGAACGTGTCGCTGCGGCCAACGGGTTCGACTTCGAGACGATGGTGGAGATCCGGGACAACGCGATCGAAGCGGCGTGGCTCGACGAGACGGACAAGGCGGCACTGCGAGCCGAGCTGAGCGTCTGACGGGTGGCGCCGGCCACCGATGAGGACGAGGTGGGCAACCACCCGGATCGTCGACGCGCCCTTGCGGTCGCCTGCGTGGGCGTCTTCCTGCTCGTCGTTTCGCTGAGCTCCTTGAACGTTGCCCTGGCAGAGGTGGCGGCAGCGCTCGATGCCGACATCGCCGACCTCCAGTGGATCGTCGACTCGTACGCCGTCACGTTCGCGGGTCTTCTGCTGGCGGGCGGTGCGTTGGGCGACCGGATCGGCCGCCGGAAGGCGCTGACGATCGGATTCGCCGTGATCGCCGGCTCCAACCTGCTGGCCGTTTTCGGAGGCTCCGTGGTCGAGCTGATCCTCATGCGTGCGGTCGCCGGCGTCGGTGCGGCCGTGATGATGCCGGCGACGTTGGCCACCGTGTCGGAGGTCTTCAGCGATCGGGACCGGCCCCGAGCGATTGCCGCGTGGTCGAGCATTGCCGCTGCTGGAGGAGCCTTCGGGCCGTTTCTCGGTGGCTGGATGGTGACGATCGCAGGTTGGCAGGCCGTCTTCGTGATGACCGCCGGTTTGGGTCTCGTCGGCCTCGTCGGCGCGCGCCTGTGGGTGCCATACCTCGCACCGCGGCGCGTCGGCCGGTTCGACATCGGCGGGGCCGTGCTTTCGATCGGTGCGGTCGGCTCGCTCGTCTACCTCGTCATCGAAGGGCCGGTGCACCCCGTGAGCGTCGGTACTGCCGTGTCGCTCGTCGGAGCGCTCGGCTTCACCGCCGCGTTCATCCGCTACGAGTCCGTGGTTCAGAACCCGTTGTTGCCACTCGAACTGTTCGAGGATCGGGAGCGGGTGCTCGGTGCATCCACACTCACCCTTGCGGCCATCGGCTTCAACGGTGTGTTCTTCGTCGGCGCGTTGCTGATTCAGATCGGTTGGGGGGAGTCGGGACTGGTGGCCGGTCTCCTGCTCGTGCCGATCGGGGTCGTCGAGGTCGTGGTGGCGAACGGGTCGGTGCAGTTGGCTCGAAGGTTCGGGATGGAGAACATGATCTCGCTCGGTTTGCTGCTGATGGCTGCCGGCTACCTCGGGATGGGTCTCGCCCCGAGTGGTGATCGATGGTGGTTCGTCCTCGCAGGCATTGTGGCCGGCGTGGGGAACGGCCTGGCCATCCCTCTTTCGATCGAGCGGATCGTCGGTTCGGTCGAGCCGAGCCATGCCGGTGTGGCGGCGAGCGTGAACGACATGTCGATCGAGCTCGGGGCGTCGCTCGGAATCGGTCTTCTCGGTGCCATCCAGCGGCTGTGGTTCGAGGCCGGATTGCCGGACGGGGTCGAGGTGTCGCTGGCCGATGTTTCGACCGCTGCGGACCGCGACCTCTTTCGCACTGCGTCGCTTGCGGCCTTCGTGTTGGCGGCGGCGGTTGCCGTGGTCGCCGTGCCGATTGCGAGGGCCTCGGTCGGCTCGACCGTCAATCGCTGACGGAGAGGGCAGCGAACTTCTCGGCCAGGTAGTCCATGGCGGCGATTGGCTCGTACTTCGCCGGATTGGTGGCGGACACGCACGTCTCGAAGGGCTCGATGATGGTGTCTGCATCGGGCTCGTGGAAGAAGATGAGGCTGATCAGTTCTTCTGCGGGCGCGTCGGGAGTCGGCGGGAGGACGCGGTGCTCGTTCGAACACCACCGGTCGTTCGTCCACTGCCGGAGCATGTCGCCGGTGTTGACGATGAGGCTGCCGTCGATGGCGGGTGCGTCGATCCAGCCGCCATCGTCGTCGAGTACCTGCAGGCCGCCCATGCCGGGTTCGCGGTCGAGGATCGTCAACGTGCCGAAGTCCGTGTGCGGGCCGATCCGATACTGGCCATCGGCTGGGGTTTCCCTCGTGTACGGCCAGTACCAGTTCAGCGTCCCGGTCGAGGTCGTGTCCCGACAGTTCTCGAGCAGGTGGCTCTGGTCCAGGCCGAGCGCGAGCGCGAAGAGCTGGACAAGTTCATCGGACAGGTCGCGGGCCGCCCGCCAGAATCGTTCGGCAGCCGGGCGGAAGTCGGCAGGTTCGTCCGGCCACAGGTTGGGTGCGTACCAGGTTGGGTGGGTGTCCCGGAGGGCCTCATTTCGCACGTCGACCGTGCCGTAGGCGAAGGTCTCCTTCAGGTCCGGTGGTGTGTCGACGCCGTAGGTGGCGGCGTTGGCTTCCTTCCCGCCGCCGATCCAACCCCGGTACACCCCACCGGTCGGGGCGATCGTTGCCTTCTTCTCTTCGGGCAGGTGAAAGAAGTTCCGACAGGCTTCCCGGGTCGAGCGGAAGACGTCCGGGTCGATGCCGTGATTGACGACGACGAGGAAGCCGCATCGCTGCAGGTGGGCGTCGACGGCCGCAGCGAGTGTTTGTCGATCGTCGTCGTCGCCGTGGAACCATGGCGCGAGGTCGACGAGCGGGATGCCCGCCGTGGTCGAGGCGTTCGGGGGTGCGGCGGTCATCGTGCCTCCCGGGCGTAGGGCTGCGCGAGGGCTGCGGGTGCGGCCAGCCGTCGGGCGCGGGCCGGATTGCCGGACACGGCGATCACGACGAGATAGGCGGCGATGAACGGCATCATCTTGAGGAAGTCCGAGGGCACGTCGACCTGCGCCAGTTGCAGTGTGAAACCGAGACCGTTGAGACCGCCGAAGGCGAGCGCGCCGATCAGCGCCAACCACGGCCTCCATCCGGCGAGGATGACGAGCGCCACGGCGATCCACCCGATGCCGGCCGTGAGGCCGTTCTGCCACGTTCCGACGATGGCGATCGTGAGGTAGGCACCGCCGATGCCGGCTCCGATTCCGCCAATTGCGGTTGCGAGGTAGCGCATGCGGACCACGGGAATCCCGGCCGCGTCGGCTGCGGCGGGGTCTTCGCCAACGGCACGAAGTGAAAGGCCGGACGGCGTCCGGTTCAGGATCCATGTGGCTGCGACGACCGCGACCACACCGAGGTAGACGACCACGTCGTGGCCAAAGAGGATCGGGCCGACCGCAGGAAGGTCACGCAGGGCTTCGGGGAAGAACGGGACGACGTCGACGGCGTTGGGTGCGGAGAGCAACGACGGTTCGCCGCTTGTGCCGATGAACGAGGAAAATCCTCCACCCACGATGACGAGCGACAACCCGGACACGGTCTGATCGACCCGCAGCGTCACCGCCAGGAGTGCGTGGATGAGCGCCAGTCCGGCACCGCCGAAACCGCCGGCCAGCAAGGCCAAGGTGAGGCTGCCGGTCTCGTTTCCGGCCCAGAAGCCGACGACGGCGCCGACGAGCATCATGCCCTCGACGCCCAGGTTCATCACGCCGGATCGGTTGGCGATGATCTCGCCGAGCGCAGCGAAGAGGATCGGTGTGGACGCGACCACCGCGCTGGCGATGGACAGGACGAGCAGGCTGTCGTTCATGTTGCTCCTGCCGGAAGTTCGGTGGTGGGGGATG
>CALBVR010000161.1 GCA_937969565.1 uncultured Acidimicrobiales bacterium
GACCACTCGTTGTCGCCGAGATTCCACAACCCCAACGGCAAGACCCACAACGACGCAAGACCCAGCACACCGCTCATCAACACCACCGCGCCGTACTTGGCCTGAAGTGGAGCCGCCAGGTTGATCGCAAAGCCATAACAGACCGTCGCCGCGAGAACGAGAAGAACACCCTGCGTCTCCGAAGCGTCGCCCCCACCGGAGGAGATGCTGATGAGCAGGATGCCGGCGAACCCGATCGCGATCCCAGCCAGCTGCACGCCCCGCGGCGCCACCTTCAAGAGCACTGTGGACACGATGGCCACGAAGACGGGTACCGCTCCGTTGAGCAGCCCGGTCACCGCCGAGTTGATGTGTTCCTGCGCCAGGGGAAACAGCGTGAACGGAATCCCGACCCACAGGAACGAAAGCAATACCAGACGACCGCGGTCCTGCCGCTCGATCGAACGGCCCGGCGGACGAATCGCCCGATACAGCCACAACACGAGCGCGCCGAGCGAGACCCGGCCGAGCGTCACCATCCCCGGAGTGAGGCCCTCGAGCGCGAACGCGATCAGCAGGAATGACGAGCCCCAGATCAGCGAGATGCCGAAGAACAGACTCCAGTCCCCCGGAGTGAACTCCTCGGTGTTGTCCGCCTCGGCCGCCGCGAACATGCGGTTCTTCTCGCTCATCTCGACCATCCTGCCGCGCATGGACCGGATTCCACCGGCGGAAATCGGACACGAAGCCCGCAAGGTGAATTCAGTCGGCTGCCGTCGATGGGGCGAACGAACCCGGTGGGCGTGTCTCCAGCAGGCCGATGCGACCGATGTCCAACGACCGCAACGCCTCTGACGTTCGGACCCGAGAGGCGGTGAGTGTCGCCGAACGGGCGGCGCTGATCGTCGGATCGGCCAGCCCCTCGATCACCGGAACGATGGTGAAATCGGGCCGATCCACCCACGTCGGCACGTACGTCAACCAGGTCCGAAATCCCGTGATCGTTCCGTCGGTTCCCCGCTCCTCCTGCAGGTGCACCTCCATGATCACGCCATCCTGCGATCCGGCGGCGCAGCAGTTCACCGACTGATTCGAAATGAAATTGCCCAAGCCGTAGACCACGAACCGGCCGTCGATCTGATCGACGGGCTGCACCACATGGGCGTGATGCCCGATGATGAGGTCGACGTCCCCGTCTGCGAGCAACGCCTCGGCGAGCGACACCTGGTCGCTGTTCGGCTGCGTCCGGTACTCGGTTCCCCAGTGGAGCGACACGATGACGTACTCCGCACCGGCGCCACGAGCAGCCGCGGCATCGGCCGTGATGTCGGATGCATCGATCGTGTTGACCAGCCACGGCATGTCGGACGGCAGCCGGAACCCGTTGAGGCCGTACGTGTAGCTGAGGTTCGCCACGGCGATACCGGCGGCGTCGTAGATCGTGGGCTGCACCCGCTCTTCGGCAGAGCGCGCCATGCCGCTGTGCGAGAGCCCGGCCGCATCGAGCACATTGAGCGTGTCGATGACGCCCTGCGCTCGCCGGTCGAGGCTGTGGTTCGACGCCGTTGTGCAGCCGTCGTAGCCGGCGGCCTTCAGGCCAGCAGCCAGGTCGCCGGGCACGTTGAAGGTCGGGTAGCCACTGAGGTCGGAATTGTCGGGCGACAACGGGGTCTCGAGATGGCAGATCGCCACGTCGGCCGCGTTCAGGTACGGGGCGACAAGACGGAAGAACGGCGCAAAGTCGTACTCCGCATCGGTGCCCCCGGCCCAGGTGGCAGCCTGACGCACGATCCCACGATGCGACAGGGTGTCTCCCGTGAACGCGAGTGTGGCGGTTCGCAATGGCGGGAGCGTGGTCGTCGTTGGCGGACGGGTGGTCGAAGCGGGAGCTGCAGCCGCCACCGTCGTGGGCGGCGTTGTCGTCGTCGGAGCCACCAACCGGGCCCCCTGCACCTCGGGAATCGGTGCGGCGGCCTCGGAGAGTCGGCTCTGGGCGGTCGCACCGAGCCACAGCAGCAGCCCGGCACCGAGGAGCCCGACCATCATGAGGACCGGCCGAGGCGCTCGGGCGATCAGACCCTCGATTCCTGCCTGGTGGTTTCGCTCTGGCTTCCCCGCATGCTCCGCCATGGCCACAACGTAGCTGCCCTACACTTTCGGAGTGCAGAACTCGAAGCTGATCATTCAGATCCCCTGCCTCAACGAAGAGGAGCAGCTTCCCACCACCCTCGCAGAGCTGCCCCGTGAGGTCGATGGCTTCAGCACGGTCGAGTGGCTCGTGATCGACGATGGCAGCACGGACCGCACGGTCGAGGTCGCACGAGCCCATGGGGTCGACCACATCGTGAGCCTGCCGCAGAACATGGGGCTGGCACGCGCCTTCCAGCTCGGGTTGGACGCCGCGCTCCGATTGGGTGCCGACGTGATCGTCAACACCGACGCCGACAATCAGTATCCGGGCTCGGCGATCGCCGACCTCGTCCGTCCGATTGTCGAGCGCCGTTCCGACGTCACCGTGGGTGACCGGGATGTGGCCAATGTCGATGAATTCTCCTGGTTGAAGCGGCGGTTGCAGGTGGTCGGGAGTTGGGCGGTCAGCAAGGCGGCCGGTCAGCACATCGCCGATGCGACCTCGGGGTTCCGGGCGTACAACCGGCCCTCGGCCCAGTCGATCGCAATCGTCAATCGATACACGTACACCATCGAATCGCTCATCCAGCTCTCGAAGAAGGGCTTCTCGACGGTGTCGGTTCCGATCACCTCGAACGCAGCCACCCGGGACTCTCGCCTCTTCTCGTCGACGTTCACCTACATCCGCAAGAACGCGGTCACGATCCTGCGGGTCTTCGCCTCCTACGAACCGATGCGCTTCTTCGGTCCGATCGCCTTCCTGTTGTTCCTCGGTGCGATCGGCGCGTTCATGCCATTCACCCTCGACGCGCTGATCAACGGAGACACGACCGGCCATCTCCAGTCGATCATCGTCGGCGCCATCCTTCTGATCGGTGCGATCCAGGTGGCGGTGCTCGGCGTGGTGGCCGACCTGATCCACGGCCAACGAGTCGTCTCGGAACGAATCCTGCATCGCGTTCGCGATGTTGGCTCGGACCTTGCGAATGCCCAGTATCTGCTCGACGATCCGGACGACGGCTGACCCGAACTCAGCCGGGCGGGACGACCCGGGTCCAGATCTGGCAGAGCCGCACCCGCGGCCCCTGTTCGAACTTCTCGGGAACCGCGGCGAGGAGCGCGTACCCCTCCGGATCGATCCGAGGGTCGATGCAGACGGTGTCGATCTCGAGGGTGTCCAACGCTTCGATCGAATCGACGAGCGGCTCGCCTCCGTCCACCTGACGGGCGAGTTCGTTTCGGAGTTCCACATTGAAATCGTCCGACGTTCCCGACCGTCCATAGGACCCCAGCAACCGCTGGCGCGCATACGTCGGGTAGATGTCGGCGGTGAGCATCGTGGTCGCGATCTCGACTCGTTCGGTCGCCAGGTACCGGCCACCCTCAGGGGTCGCCTCGATGAGGAGTTCGGCGCCCCGAATCCAACGGTTTTGGAGGTCCCAGGGTGCCGGAAACTCCTGATCCGTTCGAGCGGCCACCGGAAGCGCTGAGGCGAGTATCGCAACCAGGACGACGGCGCCGGCGGACCGGCCGACGAGGGGCAGCGGCCGGTCGAGCGCATCGACGGCCAACCCGATCACCAGGCTTGCGGGCAGGATCCATCCGAACCGCCAGGCGAGGAAGTTCAAGCGAAGGACGTCGTCGAACAGCGGCGTGAACAACAACGGATTGAAAAGCAGGACGAACAAGCCCAGCGCAACGAGTGTGAAAAACGCTCGTTGCATGGCGGTTCGACCGAGCAACACGACGATCACGAGCGAGAAGATCACCAACAAGCCGCCCATCCCCCACTCGACGACGGCATCGGTTCGGGCGCTCACGAGACGCCTCGCCCACGCGTTCTCCGGACCGGCGAAGCGGGTGTTGGTCGGATCGGTCTGGCTCGCACTGGATTGGAACCAGAATGCGAAGAGCGTGAAGCCGAGCGACACCGCAAGGGGCGCAACACCAAGCAGACGGTCCCGGCCACCGACCCCCGGTCGCCCGCGAACGACGAGAAGTCCCGCCACGAGAATGGCCATTCCGGCTCCGACGGCCGGAGCGCCTGCGGTCGGGGTGAGGCCGAGCGCAGCGATCATCGTCGCCACGGCCACGAGGAGCCGACGTGGCGAAGGCGCAGTCCAGTACCGCACCCCGGCTCCAATCACCATGGGCATCGCCACGAGCACCAACACGCCCTTGCCCTGGAAGATCTTGTCGATGAGGAGGATCGAGTCGCCGAACGCCTCAAGGTGCACGATTGCTGCTGCCGCGACGAGACCGACGACATCGGGTCGGCGAGCACCGAACGCCCGGGCGGCATATCGATTGGCGGACGGAATCAGCGCAGCGGCAAGCGGCGCCATGACGAGGTAGAGCACCGTCGCATGGTGAATCCCGGAGACCCCCGAGAGCATTCCGGCCAACGGCTCCCAGGCGGACAGGACATCGGCGAGTGGGACATGCGGCTCACTCGGCGTGCCGAAGATGTGGTTCTCGACCCGAAACGTGGAGGCGTCGCCGGCGTAGTGCGCTGCCTTGTTCGCGTAGTACGAGTCGTCGGGATTGAACTGCCGAGTGAACGCGGTCCATGCACCGAAGCCGGCACCGACGAGCAGCACGTTCCACTCACTCCGCCAATGGGAGGCGCCACCGCCCTCTTCGGCGACCGGAGCTCGCAGCTCCCGACCTGCGGACACGACCGCCACAACACAGACGATCGCGATGAACGCCGTCCAGCTGGCGGAGTGGGCCACCGCAGCAGCCATTGCGACCAACGGGATGACGAGCCATCGTCGATCCGCAACCGGTGCGGACGATCCATCCGAGCGATCGGCCAACCACCACGCGATTGTCGCAAGACCCGCCAACACGAATCCGCCCCCGGCGCCGAGCGGCTCCACCAGCCAGCCCAACAGAAGAATGGCCGCGATCACCCAGCCCACCGACGAACCGGTTCGGAACGCCAGCGCGCCATCCGCTCGAGCAAGCGCTGAGGTCGGTCGGCGGCGGAGCGCCACCCCAACCACCACAGCGAGGCTCACCGACGCCGGCAGCGCAAACGCCCAACCGATGCCCGCCCACAGCCCGAGGAGGAACGCAATTGTCCAAAGGGCGTAGGCAATCACGACGAGTTCGATCGGGGTCAGGCGATCGTCTCCATCGACCCCGGCCCCGACCGACTGCTCCGATCGGACGGCATCGACCGCGGCGGGGGACGGCGAGTTCATGACCCGATGACGCTACCAGCTCCGACCTGTGGCCTCGGCGCGTTCGAAGCGGTCAGATCTCGCGACTCAGCTCAAGATCGACGGCGGCCGCCAACGGCACCCGGGTCGGGACCAACCCCTCCTGCGGAACGCGAACGATCGGCTCACACCCGGAGCTGCCCGCCTCCCTGCAAGAACACCGCGACCCGCCCCCGGACGCGCACTCCCACACCAGGTTCTGATCGTCACGACCACTGCCGTCACATCGTTCACACGTTGCCGCGTCCGGGGCCGCTCCGGTGCCATCGCACATCGGGCACACAGCCAGGTAAGTCAAGTAGGTCCGGATGACGTTCTCGGCCTCACGCCACGACAACGAACGGACCTCGGTCGAGGCGATGCGGATGGCCAACTCGTGGTTCATATTTCCTTCAAGCCAACCCCGTCAGCGCACACAGTACGGATCGAACCGGGTCGACGCGTGGACCGATTAAAGGTTTTTGGAGATCGTCCCGAAGCTTCTCGCACCACACCGGTTCTGAGCCGTTCGACCTGCTCCCTCGGGTCAAACAGCTCAGGCCGGATGGCCCGCCCGCCCCGCCACCTTCAGGACCTCCCGCGTGTTCGTTTTCCTGCTGCAGCTCCGCGACCTTCTCGTGCATCACCGGCTGCATCTCTTCCTGCTGTACATCTTCCTGATCTGGATCGTGTGGATGTGGAAGGCCGGCCTCTCCCGCCTCTACAAGCCGTACACGGGAGACGCCGACGTGACGAGTTCGGTGATCATCCCGGTCGTGGACGAGCCGGAGGACCTGTTCCGCGACGTGCTCACCCGAATCATCGGTCAGGAACCGAACGAGATTCACGTGGTCATCAACGGACCCCGCAACCTCGAACTCGAACGCATCTGTGCGGACTTCCCTGAGGTCCAGACCACGTGGACCGAGACACCGGGCAAGCGCAACGCGCTCCGCATCGGTGTCGAGAACTCCGTCTCCGACATCTGTGTGCTGGTCGACTCCGACACCATCTGGACGAGGGACACGCTCCCGGAACTCCTGCGTCCCTTCAGTGAGCCGGACATCGGCGGCGTCACGACCAAACAACGGATCCTCCAGCCCGACCGCCACGTCCTCACCCGATGGGCGGACTGGATGGAGTCGCTGCGCAACGAGTACGCCATGCCGGCGATGTCGGTGCTCGGCACCGTCGGGTGTCTCCCCGGACGGACGATCGCCTTCCGCCGAGACATGCTCGAGGAGGGCATGGAGAACTTCCTCCACGCCCGTTTCCTCGGCATCTTCCTCGAGGTCAGCGATGACCGAACACTCACGAACGAGTGCCTCAAGCTCGGGTACCGAACCGTCTACCAGTCCTCGAGCCTCGTCTACACCGACGCGCCGCTGTCGTGGAAGAAGATGGCGAAGCAGCAGCTTCGATGGGCGCGCGGTTCGCAGTACAACACGCTTCGGATGTTCCCCTGGATGGTGAAGAACGCCCGCCCCCTCGCCTTCTTCTACCTTGCGGACATCGTGCTGCCCTTCCTCCTGCTCGGCGCCTACGTCGGCTGGTTCGTCCGCCAGTTCATCATCAGCGACATCGATCTCTTCGAACCGCTGGTCAACAACTACGGCCGCGTTGGCGGCGGCCTACTCGTCGCCGTGCTCTCGATCATTGCGTCGATCGCCAGCTCAGCGCTCCGGCAGTCCCGCCATCTGCGGCAGACGCCGAGCGATCTCTGGCGAATCCCCACCTTCCTCTTGATCTCCACCTTCATGCTCATGCCGATTCGCATGCTCGGCTTCACCCGCATGGCGCACAACAGCGGCTGGGGCACCCGCGCCGGTGGCTTCGCCGGCGAGAAGGTCCGCAACCCGCAGGCCCTCATCCCCTACTGCCTCGCCATCGCCATGGTCCTCGGCATGTCGCTGTACCAGCCCTGATTCGCTCGGCACGCTCCTCCCCCACAAACCCCCTGGTCCGCAATGGCGCGGTCCGTTCCATCCCCCGCTACCCCGTCAAGGAAACCGCCCATGTCCAATGCCCTGACCGGCCTCCGATCCGCCTTCGCGATCGGCGGGCCGCTCTTCAACCTCGGCCTGATCGTGGTCCTCGGCGCGATCAGCTTCGTTGCCGTTGCGCTCCCCGAGCGATCCCCGGAAGAAGGTGAACTCGACCTCGTCGGTCCGGCCGCACTCGCGTTCGTCGACGAGACCTCCACAACGACCACGACGTCGATCGCCCCGACGACCACGACTACCGCCGCCCCGGACACGTTCGACACCGAGGACCTCTCGGCAGTCAACGAGCTGCTGGCCGAACTGATCGACGCCGCCAACGATCCGAACCGGCCCACGGCCGACTACCCGGCTCCCGAACCTGAGCCGACGGTGCAGGTGATCTATCGGGAGGTCCCGGTTGCGGCAACGCCGGCGAGCCCTCCCCGGCCCGAGTGCACCGACTACGCCACCCGACGGGAGGCGCAAGCGGCGTTCGCCGAGGATCCGGTCGGGCTCGCCCACTTCGACGGCGACGGTGACGGTTCGGCCTGCGAACACATCCCCGACCCCGACGCGCTGCAACTGCTCGTGTGCAGCGACTTCTCGCAGCAGCCGGAAGCACAGGTCGTCTTCGACTCGGACCGCGACACCTACAGCTTCATGGACGGCGACGGCGACGGCCGGGCCTGCGAGCAGCTGCCCGGCGCTCCCCCAGAGCTTCCGCAGGCACCAGAACCTCCACAGGTTCTCTCGGCAAGCGCAGTCCGCGAACAGCAGGGCGTCTTCGGATTCCACACCCGGGAAGCCCCCTGGTGGATGGGCGAGCTCGACTATGTGACCCGACTCATCGGCAAGGCACCGAACAACCTCCTCTTCTTCTCCAACTGGGGCACGTCGTTCCCGGCGGAACAGGTGACCAACACGTGGGAGCGCGGCATGACGCCGCAGATTGCCTGGGAGCCGGTGATCCCGGGCGCCGACTCGCAGCCGAAACTGATCGAGATCATCAACGGCGAGCACGACGCCTACATCGACGCCTGGGCAGCCGACGCCGCAGCCCACGGTCAGCCGATCGTCCTTCGTTTCGCATCGGAGATGAACGGGGACTGGTACCCGTGGTCGGAGCGAAGCTACGGCAACGGCGCCGGCGAGTTCGCCCAGGTGTGGCGTCACGTCCACGGCCGGTTCGAGGCGGCCGGCGCCGACAACGTCATCTGGCTCTGGAGCGTCAACCGGGTCGACAACCAGCCGGGCTCGATCGACAACTACTGGCCCGGCGAGGAATACGTCGACTGGGTCGGCATCTCCGGCTACTGGCGGGGCTACGAATCTGCGCCGGAGCCGACCTTCGCCGCCGTCTTCGGCCAGACCCTGGCCGATCTTCGCTCCCTCACCAACAAGCCGATCCTCCTGGCAGAGATCGGAGCAGGCGCCAACGTCGACTCGGATCGGGTTGCCTGGCTGAGCACCGTCTTCGACGGACTCGACGTCAACCCCGACATCATCGGCTTCGTGTACTTCAACGACGAGAAGATCGGTGGCGACTGGCGCATCCAGTTCTCGCAGGGAATGGTCGACGTCTTCGCAGCCGGCATCGCAGATGACCGCTGGGCCAGCGGTGTGCTGCCCCCGGGCATGGAACCGGGTGAACGATTGACGGTCCCGAGTACCGAGTGAGCGTGGCGGTCGGCGGAAGGCGGTACGTCAGCGACGAACTCGGGTCCAGCGGGTACCCGAGTCGTCGCTGGCGGAATCCGTCTTCGACGGCGCATCGTCCCGCAGGTCGATGACAGGTTCATCGGGCTCCGGCACCGACGGCGGCGTCAATGCGCTGCCGTCATCGATCGATCCGGTGGCCGGCGCTCGGATCACCGTGGGCCGGGCCGTCGGCACCGGCGGAGGATCGAGCGGGCGAACCATCGCCTCCTCAGTCATCGCCGACTCGAGTTGGAACGGCCGGACCCCGTGCGCCTGCTCGTCTCGATCGGTCGGCCGACCGTCGTTGGTTCCTGCGGCTGCTGCTCGGACAATGACATCGACAGCCGCCGTCGGCGCGTGGCGGGGAGAAACGAACCGATACGCATCTGCCGATTCGGCGTGAACGGTCATCGTCCCGTCTGCCATGAGTTCGATCGTCGTTGAGCAGGTCGGCAATTCGTCGATGGTCTCCGCAAGGACGATGGGACATTGACGACCGGGCTCCCGGGCGATCACCTGCAGCAGCGAACCTTCGTGTTCGATCCACTTCGGTTGGTCGACGAACACGAGTTGCAACCAGTCGTGTCCCGGCGTTCGCCAGGACGAGATCATCCGGTCGGTGGCCTCGATCGACGTGGCGAGGTGACCATCCGCCGCATAGTGCGGCGCCCATTTGGCCCAGTCCCAGTCAACGAGGTCGGTTTCTTCGGCAGCGATCGCAAACCGCACGTCTTCGGCCGACCACCGGCTACAGACCTCCGCGGCAATCGCACGGGCGAGGGCGAGCCGACGGTTCCGGGGGCCCGCGATCCCGACCGGTCCGGCGGTGAGATCGATGGTGACGGGAACCGACGCGAGCACATCGTTTGCGTCCACAACAGCTTGGAGCTGCGACTCCAGCACGAAGTCGGACTCGACGCCGATCTTCCACGGTCGATCGCCATAGCCGACGGCCACCCGACCGAAGTCGTGTTCGTCCGCATGGCGCAACCCAAACGTCTGGCGGGCCTTGGCTCGACGAACAAGATCCGGAAGAGCCGGGTGCTCGTTTCGCAGATCTCCGGCAACCGTCCGACGTTCGCGTGCCACCTTCCGCGAGAAATTCTCGATCGTCGTCGCCGCCTCGGCCCGCATGGCGGCTCCCTGAACGATGTGCCGATTTCGTTCGCGGAGCAACAGCACGAAGGCGGCCACGAGCGCCACACCAGCAGCCAGGAAGAAGGTCGGCGCAACCACCGCACCCAGCACGCCGAGGATCACGCAGACCGGAACCAGGCCGAGCCAGACCCGCTGCGGAGCTCGATCGTCCATCCGTGGCAGCGCAACCGGGGCTATCCGGCGGCCGGTGGCGATCGGGGCCCGGTGGCGTGGAAGCGGCGCAATCGACGTCGATGCGTCGCCCTCGGCGGGCGGAGCACTCACTCGGTACCGGGCACCGCCAACGATGAAGACCTCGTGGCCGATGGCCGTCGGACCGTCGATCAGGACGTTGTCGACCACGATCGGCCCGCCTCGCGGCAAGACGGTCACCGCGCCCCGGTCGCCCACCAGAAGAGCAAAGGCAGATGAGCCGACAGCGTCGGCGGCGAACTCGTGTGTGCCCGGTGCAAGCGGTTCAGTGACGGGCCCGCCGTGGCCGGCGAGTTTGTCCAGCGAAACCACCGGAGGCGTCGCCCCCGCAGTCGACGCCTCGGATCGATCGAGATCGATCACCGCTCCATCCCAGATTTCTGCCTGCACAAGTGTCTGCCACGACGGCACGATGCGGCCATCGACCATGAGATCGTCGCCCGGAGCGTCGAGGAGATCGATGAGCGTGGCCACCGTGGCATCGTTCGGCAGAACGGCTTCGAGGTCGGAGCGTTCGCCGGAGAACTCGATGCGGAGGCGGAGCGTGATTGCCATCAGCCGAGAATCCCCTGCACGATGAACTCAGCTCGTCGATTGGCCAGGCGACCGGAGTCGTTCAGATTGTCGCCTCGTGGAGCGCTCTCGCCCACGCCGACGGCATCGATGCGAGACGGATCGATGCCGGCGTCAGTCCAGTACTCCCGAACAGCGTCTGCCCGCTTCTGCGACAACGCCAGGTTGAAATCTGCACTTCCGGTGGAGTCCGTGTGGGCGATCACGGTGATCCGAACCGATGGATTCTGCAGCATCAGCGCTGTCCCAAGGTCCAGCAGGGGGATGAAGGCCGGGTTGATCGTGGTGCTTCCACTCTCGAAGAGAATCGTGTCGTCGACGAAGAGTGGCGCGCTGTCGGGAACCGGGGCCTGCGGGTTGATCGTGTACTCGGCGATCACGTTCTCCTCGCCCAACACGGCGGCCGCTCGGGCGATGATGACGTCCGCCACCTCCTGCGAAGGCACCTCACCGCGGAGGAAGACCTGGCCACCCGAGAACACGGCGGTGCGCACGTCGATGGCGAGGAGGGCCTGCGCATTCAGCACCGTCGTCGCCGCTGCGTCCGTCGAGGCTGCAGCCGTGGTCGTCGGCGCGGCCGTGGTGGTCGTGGGTGCCGCCGTGGTGGCCGGCGGCTCGGTGGTCGCCGGTGCAGCAGTGGTGACGGGAGCAGCCGTCGTCGGTGCCGCAGTTGTCGGGGCGACCGTTGTTTCGACCGCTGCGGCCACATCGACGGCCACCGCGTCGGCCGATGCCGTGGTCTCGCCGTCGGAGGTCTCACTGAGCACGATGGCCGCTGTCCCGAGGAGCAGGAACCCCAGAACGATCAGGACGGCAAGCGCCGCCGGCGTGCGATCCGGGCCGGGCCGGGGCGCGTCTGGCGGAGCGATCTCGATCGCCGGTCGCCACTGTTGTGACCACGCTGCTGGTTCCGCAGGGGCATCGATGCTCACGAAAAGTCAGCGTAGTTGCCGGACACCTTCGACAAAAACCTGCAACGTGAGTTCTCGTGACGAAATTGCCACACGCTGCGGACGTTCTCAGATGATGCCGCGTTGACGGAGTGATTCGAGCTCC
The DNA here is from genome assembly GCA_937969565.1 of uncultured Acidimicrobiales bacterium. Classification (GTDB taxonomy): domain Bacteria; phylum Actinomycetota; class Acidimicrobiia; order Acidimicrobiales; family SHLQ01; genus SHLQ01. The sequence continues at coordinate 11,975 of CALBVR010000161.1, forward strand.
GTCGTGGAGTGGCCCAACAACGCTCCGAGCACCTCGAAGGTGTGCTCTCCCAGCGTCGGAGGCCCATGCGTGTAGGCGATGGGCGTTGCAGAGAGATGGAGTGGGTTCGCGATGCCGGGCACCGTTCCCGACAGCGAATGGGGAAGATCCACGCGTCCACCGCGGTGGCGAACCTGCGGTTCATCGAATGCCTGCGCGATGTCGTTGATGGCGGCGGCCGGGACGCCCAGTGCCGGCAGTGCTTCCAGCACCTGCGCCCGAGTGCGGGTCCGTAGTTGTTCCTGGAGCAATCCGGCGAGCTCGACCCGATGGGTGTTGCGCGCAGGGTTCTCGGCGAAGCGGCTGTCGGACACGAGGTGCTCGAGACCCAGCCAGCCGACGAACGCCGCGAACTGTGTGTTGTTCCCGACGGCAATGACCACGCGGCCATCGCTCGTGTCGAAGGGCTGATAGGGCGCCAGGTTCGGATGCCACTCGCCGCTGCGGGTCGGCGGCGTTCCGCTGATGAAGTAGTTCAGGGCCTGGTTCACGAGAACCGCGAGCGCCGAATCGAGCAGGGACACGTCCACGTACTGCCCCTCGCCGGTCTGCGTCCGATGGTGGAGCGCGGCCAGGATCCCCACCGTGGCGAACATGCCGGCCGACAGATCAGCGATCGCAACACCGGATCGGAGTGGTCCGGCGCCGGGCTCGCCATCCGGTCGACCGGTGATGCTCATGAACCCGCTCAGCGCCTGGGCGAGGTAGTCGTAGCCCGGCTGATCGGCCATTGGACCGTCCTGCCCGAAACCGGTGATCGACGCATAGATGAGGTCCGGTTTGACCGACCGGAGATCGTCGTAGCCGAGTCCCTTTCGATCCAGCGCTCCGACCTTGAAGTTCTCGACGACCACATCACTCACGGCTGCAAGCCGAAGGATCAGTTCCCGCCCTTCCTCCGAGGAGATGTCGACCGTGACCGATCGCTTGCCGCGGTTGGCCGAGAGGTAGTAGGACGACTCCGCGGTTTCATTGCCCTCGGTGTCCGTCAACCACGGTGGCCCCCAATGCCGGGTGTCGTCGCCCGCATTCGGGCGTTCGATCTTGATCACGTCGGCGCCGAGATCGCCGAGCAACTGGGTACATGTGGGACCGGCGAGCACCCGGGAGAGGTCGAGAATCCGGAGACCGGCAAGCGCACTGCGGCGGGTGGGATCGATCATGCGCCGAGGTTACCGGTGGGGTCCGTAGGCTCTCGCCATGGCCGAACGCGCTGTCCGCGACGACATCCCATCCGACCCGGAAGCTCGGCCGTTGGTGCTCTTCGACATGGACGGCACGCTCACCGACCCGGCCGACGGCATCATCTCCTGCCACCGGTGGGCCCTGCACGAGGTCGGATTCGACGTACCGGACGATCTCGACACGAACGCCATGATCGGCCCACCGGCGGAAGAGGCGTACGCAATGATCGGCGTGCCGTCCGACCTGATCCCTGAGGCGACCCGACGCTACCGCGAGCGGTTCGCGATCGCCGGCTGGCTGGAAGACCGCCCCTACCCCGGCATTCTCGATCTGGTCGCGCAACTGGCGGAGGCCGGCTGGCTGGTCGGCGTGGCGACCATGAAACTCGAGCCTTTCGCTGAACGCATCGTCGACCGAGTCGGCCTGCGCCCACACATCGATGTGGTGGCGGGTTCGGACGCCGCACGGACGCGGCTGACGAAGCGAGCGGTCATCGAGCATGCGCTGGAGCAGCTCGATCGCGCCCCCGCCGGGGTCGCGATGGTTGGCGACCGTCGACATGACATCGATGCGGCGCGTTCATTGCAGATGACGAGCATCGGCGCGGCCTGGGGTTTCGGATCGATCGACGAGCTCATCGGCGCGAACGCCCATGCCGTTGCCATGACGCCGGCCGACGTCGCCGAGTTTCTCCTCGGCTGAGTGTTCGGTTCGGTCGTAACGTCAGCTCGAGCAGCTGAGCATGCTGCAGCCGACGCGGGAGCGAGCCCAGTCCGGACGCTTCTCGGCGTAGGCGTCCATGCCCGGCTGCTCGTCGTACGGGTTGCGCATGACCTCGAGGAGCTCACGCACGCCCGAATGGTCGCCGGCTTCACTCTTGTCGATCGCCAGCTGCGCCAGGTAGTTCCGCATCACGTAGAGCGGGTTGACCGAATTCATCGCCGCACGGCGGTCCTCGTCCGACGTGCCATCGGCTCGAACTCGGGCCGTGTAGCGATCGAGCCAGGCGTCCCACTTGGCGCGAAGCGCATCGGTGAGTTCGTCGTCGAGCCGGTAGAACGCATTGCGTAGCGGGGCGAATCGCTGGTCGGCGTCGGACGACTCCGCAGCCGGCACATCCGCAAGTCCTCGGTAGAAGAGGGTCATGTCGGTCTCGGCCTCGCGAAGCAGCTCCATCAGCTCGACCATCAGCGCTTCGTCGCTGTCGCCGCCCCATGCCTGAAGACCGAGCTTGCCGGCGAACATGCGCTGGTGCTCCTCGCGGAAGTGCACCACGTACTCGTCGATCGCCGCCTGCAGCGGTTCTGCATCGTCGACGAGCGGGAACAGTGCGTTGCCGAGCTGCGCGAGGTTCCACTGCCCGATGCCGGGCTGGTTGCCGTAGCGGTAGCGCTTGCCATGGCGGTCGGTC
>CALBVR010000162.1 GCA_937969565.1 uncultured Acidimicrobiales bacterium
CCCCCGATCTCGTCGTACGAGTCTGCGGTGATCAACCGATCACGACGGCGATCGAACAGCTCGCTCAACGTGTACTGCAGCAAGGGCAACGCGGCCGGGCGGCCCACGCACTCGCTCACGATTCGGGCCACGAGACCAGACTCGAACTCCACGCCGGCGCGTCGAGCGGGCTCGATGATCGCCCGCTCCAGTTCATCGCCGGCCAACGGAGTGACCTCCACCGCGCAGGCCTTCACGAGCGGCGCGAAGGACGGATGCGACAGTGGCCGGTCGTAGTAGTCGGCTCGAATCGTGACCACGAGGCGGAGCGGAGAGCTCGCATCGTGAACGGCAATGGCCAACGCGTTGAGGAAGTCGTCTGCCAGCGGCGCTGCAGTCCCGGTGAACAGCTCCTCGAACTGGTCGATCGTCAGAAGCACGCGATCGTCGGCAGAGCTGAGGCAGCGGCGAAGACATCGCAGGATGCCGCGCTCGCCATCGCGCAGCTCGTCGAGCAACGAGGGGGGTGGGTCCACCGCCACTCGAAGGAGGGCCGCCTCGAGCGACTCGTACGGGTCGGTGCCTGGAACCATCGTCGTGGTGAACCACTCGGCCGATCCGTCGACCAACCCGGCCCGCACCGCCGGGACGAGACCGGCCCTGACCACCGAGGACTTTCCCGAACCAGACGGGCCGACAACGACGACGCAGCGCGATGCGACCGACGTCGATGAGAAGCGAGACACCAACTCGTGCGTGAGCCGCTCACGGCCGAAAAAGGTCTCGCTGTCGCCCAGGTCGAACGCGCGCAACCCCTTGTACGGGTTGGCCGACAACGGAGCGGCGCCGACCGGCGAGACCTCGCCGTCGACGCGTTCCACCACGGCACCTGCCGCTGACTCGTCGGCCGTGATCGCGTCGAGCAACGCCTCGATCGACGCGAAACGCTCGCTCGCATCCACGGCGGTTGCACGTTCCAGCCCAGCGGCGACGTGCGACGGAACGGCCTCGGCCCCGAGGCACTCCGAGAGCACCACGCCAAGACTGAACACATCCGCCTCCGGCCCCACAACCTCATGCCGAATCTGTTCCGGGGCGGCATACGCCGGCGACCCGGGGGAGAGCGCCGCCTCCGGGCCGCTGGTCTGCGTGGCCTCGAGCGCGATCCCGAAGTCCGCCAGGAACGCGTTGCCCTCGGTGTCGAACAGGATGTTCGCCGGCTTCACATCTCGATGGACGATCCCACGCGCGTGCGCAGACCCCAACGCCCCACCGATCTGGCGCGCCAACGTCATCGTCTCTGCGATTGACAGCGGGCCGTCATCGAGACGTCGCTCGAGCGTTCCCCCGCGCAGCCACCGCATCACCAGGTAGGCGGAGTCCGGGTCGCGCCAGAAGTCGATCAATGGCACAACGTGCGGATGCTCGATGGTGGCGACCACATGCGCTTCGGCTTCGAATCGCCGGATGAACTGCGGCTGAGATGCGAGTTCCGCTCGAATCTGCTTGATCGCCACATCTCGACCGACCGACGGCTGGGTGCCACGCCACACGATCGAGAACGCGCCGTTGCCGATCTCCTCGAGCAATCGATATCCCCGCAACGGTCTCCCGCTCGTCTCCACGTCGAGCGATGCATCGCCCGTGAGCAAGGACGTCTCGAGCTCGAGCATCGCCGGCGACGGATCGAGCCCACTCTCTTCGGCCAATGTTCGCCGGTGCACGTCGATCACGCGAAGCGCCTCCGCAGTGCGACCACTGCGATGCAACGCAAGCGCGTGCTGGCGCACAGCTCGATCACGCAACCCATGCTCGACCGTGAAGGCGGCGAGTTCGCCCGTGATCTGCGTGTGCTTGCCGAGCGCCAGCGACACCTCCCACCGTTCCTCGAACATCTCGAGCCGGTCGAGTCGAAGCTGTTCGATCGTCGCACGAGCCCAAGCGAAATCCTCGAGCTCCCGGAACGGGTCGCCCCGCCACATCCCCAACGCCTCGTCCAGCAGTTCGAGGGCCCTATGAGGATCATCGAACCCCCGGGCCTCAGTCGCTCGCGCACGGAGGGACTCGACGAGTCGATGCTCGACGGTGTGTGCCGGAGCCACGAACTTGTAGCCGCCCGTCTGCGTCTCGATCCACGGGTGGGAGGCATCGGGGAGTGCCTGCCGCAGACGAGACACATACGTGCGCAACGGCGCAACCGTGTCCTTTGGTCGCTCGTCATCGTCCCAAAGGTGTTCGGCCAACCAATCGTGCGTAGCTGTCGCCCCCGGGTTGATCGCCAACAGCGCAAGCAGCCGATGCTGGCGGGCGCCCCCGATGCTCACCGGCTGGCCATCGGCGTCGACAGCGATTCCGCCGAACACACGGATCACGCTTGTGGTCTCGGTCTGCGGCGACATTCCTAGCCCGCGATCTCGTAGACCTCGAACCGCTGAATGGGCAGGAGGGAGGTGATCGATCCATCCGGGCGCACGGCGGATGCCCCAGAAAGTCTGATGTCGATCTTCACCCCCGTTGGGCCGGTCGTCCGATCGACCAGAGCAGCACCGTCCTCGGTGACCACGACAACCAAACCATCAGGCCGGACTCCCAGCGACGCAATCACGGCCGTCTCCTCGAGGCTGACCTCCGACACAACTTCCATGGTGGTCAGGTCGATGGTGATGAGCGCACCGGTGAAGAGGCCAACCACCAGCTCGTCGGCACTGTCGTCGAAGTCGAGTGTCGTCGGCGGTGCATCGGTGGTGAACGTGGCCAGCTGTTCGCCGGTCGCTGCGTCGAGGATGATCAACTCTCCGTCGCCGGCATTGCTCGACGTCGCAGCCCCGCCGACGGCGATGAAACGCCCGTCGTCGCTGCTCGCAGACGCCGAAGAGCTCCGTCCATCGGCAAAGCTCCCCTCGATGTCGGCGCCAACCTGATCGCCAGTGGTCGCATCGATCAAGATGGCCCTGCCTGAATCGGGCTGTGACAGCAGAAGTCGGTTCGCCGTGAACGATCGGCTCAGAAGGAGCGTGATTTCGTCGAACGTGAGCTCGACATCCCACGCACCGTCATAGGGGCCGAGCCATACCTTCCACTCGCCTCCCGGAAGCGCCATGTCGCCGCCTGGCAGGGACAGCGCCACCCGTCGGCCCAGGTCTGGATCGCCGAGCCACCACGCACATTCGCTCGGTGGTTCCCCGTGTTCGGTCCGCTCACCGGTTTCCAGGTCGAGGCGCAACATCGTGTCGCCAACGGTTGCGTATTCGACGAGCCCGTCGGTGGTGACGAAGCCGTCCCAGCACGGAGGCGTGCGTTGCTGCGAGAGTCGCGGGAGGTTTTCAACCGGAGCGGCCACGTCGGCGAACGCAACCTCGTCGAGGGTGATGGTGAACATCGACCCCGTACCGTCGGCATTGATCTCACCCGACCAGCTGCCGATGCCCGACAGGTCAGCGAAGTCGCCGGTGCCCGCGATCACGTCCCAAGTCGACGTGAACGTCGAACCGCCACCCGAAGGGGCAAAGAGGCCGACGAACGCCCCCGAACGATCCCCCGCACACGCCATTTCTCCGGCCTGCGCATCGTACGCACCGAACTCCTCCATCGTGCCGCCGGCACAACCGAGGATGTCGGCACCGGTGGTCGCCTCCCAGGTGCCGGTTCCGAAGTTGGGGCCGAAGGTCACCTCGCCCTCGATCACGATTTGCGTCTCGGGAACGGCCTCCGCTGCGCTCGATTCCTCGGGCTCGGGAGCTTCGGTGGTGGTTGTCGGTGCAGTCGTCGAGTCGACTGCGGTTTCCTCGACGTCGTCTGGCTGAGCCGCCTCGACCTGCTCGGCGACGTCGGCACCCGACGAACACGCCGATGCCCCCAATACGCCGGCCAGTAGTAGTGCAAACGCCTTCATGCGAACGTTGTTCATGATCAAATCCTCCTGTTGAGGTGATCACGGTCGTACAAGACCCTAACAACGACATAACACCCCGTGTCGAGGCCGTAACAGTCAACGATGGGGTGGTCTACGACTGGTTCAGGGTGACGATCACCTTCGTGCCGCCGAGCGATGAATCGCCGATGGTTGCGTCACCTCCGTGGCGGCGAGCAATCGCACGGACAATCGCCAACCCCAAGCCCGTGCCGCCCTCGTTGCGACGAGGCCCTCGACCGTCACCGCGGACGGGATGTCGACGTCGATCCGGTCCCGCGCCGGATGATTCGCCACGACCTCCGCAACGAGCGCATCGAGGGCGACCGGCTCGCTGGCCCGTCCCTCCGGTGGTACCGGACGACGGGGCGCCGGCTGTGGCGTCGCCGCCGAGTACCTGTGAATCGGATGAATCACCGGCGCACGCAAGCGCACCGAGGGAAGAAGAGCCGCCAGCCCGAAGGCGGAGGCCCGTGTACGGAGTCGGGGAGTGTTGTGCATGCCACGACCCTGACGATCGAAAATGAAACGAACCTT
>CALBVR010000163.1 GCA_937969565.1 uncultured Acidimicrobiales bacterium
CGAGTGTTCTGGCGGACGTGGATTCGACGGTGCTGAGGCACGGATCAGATACGTTCGAATCGATGTGCGCGAAGGAGCCAGAGCTCGGCATCCTGATTCAGGCTGAACTGGGTAAACGTCTTGCAGAGCGTTTGGCGTACACATCGGCGGCGTATCAGCGTTCCCTTCAGGCGTGACTTGCGTCGTCGCCCGAGTAGCGATCCACCGTGTGAACAGCGAGGCCGATGTCGTGTGGGTGGACGGGCACAGCGACTACGGACATGCGCTCGAAGTGTTCTGGAACAACTACGGCAAGGACGTTGGGCCGAAGACCTCGGTCCTGATCCTGGGCGATGCTCGAAACAACTATCACGCACCGAACAGCTGGATCATCAAGGACCTGTCCGAGCGGGCCCGCAACGTGTTCTGGTTGAACCCGGAGCCGAAGAGCTACTGGGACACCGGCGACTCGATCATCAGCGAGTACAGCCAGCACTGCGACGGCATCTTCGAGGTCCGCAATCTGCGGCAGCTCGAATCGTTCGCAGACAACCTCGCCTGACACAATCCTTCCGGTGAATCCGGCGCAATTCGTTCGAGAGCTTCTGGCTGGTGTGGCGGCGTCCACCCTGCAGCTCGGCCTGTCCGTTTCCCTGGCCTTCATCGTGTTCAGCGGTCCGTTCGAGGCGTTCCTCCCGCGGGGGATCGGCCTGGCCATCGTCGGTGGCGGTCTTGCGGCCGCTTTCCTCGGAGCCCAGACGAAGATCCCCGGTGCCATCGGCAGTCAGCAGGACACGCCGGCTGTCGTGCTGGCCGCGGCGGCTGCCGGCCTCGCCGGGACGATGGACCCGGCCACGGCCGAGGACACGATCTTTGCCTTCGTGATGGTGGTCAGCCTCGCGGTGGGTCTGGCGTTCATCCTTGTCGGCCGCTTCCGGCTCGCCACGGCGGCCCGGTCCCTGCCATTTCCGGTGATCAGCGGCTTCCTGGCGGGCACCGGCTGGATCCTCGCCCGCGCCGGCATGGAGATCATGGTCGGTGAGGAGCTGCATTGGAGCCTTGTCCCGGACCTGTTCGGCGGCAGCTGGTTGCAGCTCTGGATCCCGGGCCTGCTCCTGGCCGCGGTCGTGATCGCCTTCGCTGACCGAATCGGGAACGGCTTGCTCTTTCCGTTCGCGTTGGTTGCACTGTCGATCGGCGTACACGTGATCGGTCGGATCGGCTGGTCGGGCGATGCGCTTCGAGAGAACGGCTGGTTGCTCGGCCCGTTCCCCGATACGCAGCGGTGGTCGCCTGTGGGCACGGCCGAGCTGGCCGGAGCGGATTGGGGTGCCATCGCCGGGCAGGCGGTGCCGGCGCTCGGTGTTGTCGGGGTGGCGCTCATCAGCATGATGCTGAACGTGGCGGGCCTCGAGGTGCAGCTGGGCGAGGACGTGGAGGTGGAGAAGGAAGCGGTCCGGGCGGGTGTGAGTGCGTCACTCGTCGCCGCACTGTCCGGCTACCCGGCCTACCACCTGATCTCTGGCACGGTCATGGCCCGTACGATCGGCAGCCGGACGCCCGTTGCGGCCTTCACGATCTTCATGGTGTGCATCGGTGTCGCGTTCGCCGGCATGGACGTGGTGGCGCTCATCCCTCGGGCCGTCGTCGGCGGCGTGCTGTTGACCGTTGGACTTTCGATGCTGCTCGACTGGATCGGGCAGCTCCGGACGCGCCTTCGCGTCGCCGACGGTCTGCTGTCTGCCGCCATCCTCGCGTCCATCATTGCGTTCGGTGTGCTGGCCGGCATCGGCGTCGGACTTCTTGCCGCCGTGCTCGGCTTCGTCTTCAGCTACAGCCGGATCGACCCCGTGCGCCATCTCCATCGTTTGGGTAGCTCGCGCAGCGTCGTCGACCGTTCGAAGCCGGAGCGGGCGCTGCTCGAGGAGAGCGCGGAGGTCATGGTGGCCATCGAGCTGGTCGGCTACCTGTTCTTCGGATCGATCCGGAAGGTGACCGACCTGGTGTCGCCAATGCTCGAACGGGGCGAACTCGACCACCTGGTGCTCGATCTGACGGCGGTGCGCGGTGTGGACGCATCCGTCGTGCAGGGCTTGCACAACATCCAACGGCGAACCGACAAGAGCGGCGTGCTTCTCCACTGGTCCGGGCTCACCGAGGTGTGGATTCGGGAACTCCAGCGCGGCGGCCTCCGGCTGGACCACCGCCACGCCGACCTCGACCATGCGTTGGAAGAGATCGAAGATCGGGTTCTGGTGGAGTTCACCGAATCGGGCGCGTTCGTCGAGGACATGGTGTTGTTCAACCGTCTCGAACAGTTCTGCGAACGTCGGGTCCTGAGCCCCGGCGAGGTGCTGATGGATGCAGGCGAGCTCGGTGGCGACCTCTTCATCGTCGAGTCCGGCTGGCTGACCGCCTGGGGGATCACCGAAGCCGGGGAGCGGGTGCGCTTCCGCAGGGTGGGCCGGGGTGGCGTGATCGGCGAGGTCGGCTTCCTGACCGGCGCCGTCCGGAGCGCAACGGTTTCCGCCGAGGGCAGCAATTGCGTCGTGCTGTATCTGTCTGCGGAAACGTGGCAGGAGCTCCGCGAACAGGACCCCAACCTCGTCTTCGATGTGCAGAGCGACCTTGCCGGGCGAATCGCAGAGCGGCTTGCCTACACCTCGGCCGCGTACCGTCGCATGGTGCGGGACTGACGCCAATGTGGGTCGTGGAACCCCAGATGGGTAGTGTCACCTGCCGTGGTGGCGGCTTCTGATTCACAGACCAGTCTTGGTCGGGAACTGATTGCAGGACTTGCCGTCGGCGCTCTCGAGATCAGCGTGGCTGCGTCGTTCGCTTTCCTGATCTTTGCGCCGCTGTCGGCGTCGATTCCGCGGGTCATCGGGCCGATCATCGTGGGTGCCGGACTCATCGCAGCCCTGATCTCGCCGTTCACGAAGGTGAAGGGCCTGATCGGTGGTTTGCAGGACGCACCGGCGGTCGTCATCGCCGCCGTTGTGGCGGCGCTGGTGGCCGAGGTCGAACCGGCCCAAGCCGAGGCGACTGCACTGACGTTCATCGTCGTGGTCGGCGTGCTCATGGGCATCGTGTTGATGTTGGTGGGCAGGTTCAGAATCACGACCGCCGCTCGTTCGTTGCCGTTCACGGTGGTGAGCGGATTCCTCGCCGGAACGGGCTGGTTGTTGGCCCGGGCCGGCATCGAGGTGATGGTGGACCAGGGTTTGGAATGGGGGACGGTCGTCGATCTCTTCGGGTGGGATCTGCTCAAGTTCTGGCTGCCCGGCCTGGTGCTCGCGGTGGCAGTGGTGTTCGGCGACCGGTTCGATCGGACCGGACTCATGTTCCCGATCGGCATCGTTGTGCTGACGTTGGGTGTGCACCTCGTAGCGGCGGTTGTGTCGTCGCTGGACGGACTGCGAGACGGGGGATGGCTCCTCGGGCCGTTCCCGGATACGGAGGGGTGGCGCCCGGTGACTCCGGGGGAGGTCGCCGATGCAGATTGGGGGGCCATCGTCGGTCAGGCCATCCCGATGATCGGTCTTCTCGGCGTGGGCGTCGTCGTCATGGTGCTCAACGTCGCCGGCGTCGAGATGGAGACGGGCGAAGACGTCCCGATGGAGGACGAGGTCATCGTCGCAGGCGCATCGGCGACCGTGGTCGCGCTGTTGTCTGGGCTGCCGGGGTTCCACCAGTTGGGGGGCACGATCATGGCCCGTCAGATCGGAAGCCGGACGCCGGTTGCCGCCGGGGTGGTGCTCGTGATGTGTCTGGGTGTCGGCGTGTTCGGTGCCGGGCTGATCGCACTGCTTCCACGGGCGGTCGCTGGCGGCGTGCTGTTGACCGTTGGCCTGTCGATGTTGCGGGGTTGGGTGCGGCAGGTCCGTCTGCAGCTCAACCCGTTCGAGGGCGCCCTGTCGGCGGTGATTTTCGGTTCGATCATTGCGTTCGGTGTGCTGACCGGCATTGCCGTTGGGTTGCTGGCCGCCGTCGTCGGGTTCGTGTTCAGCTACAGCCGGGTCGAGCCGGTTCGGCGCGTGCACCGGCTCGGAACATCCCGCAGTGTCGTCGACCGGCCTCGAGCCGACCGGCTCGTGCTCGACACGCACGGCGACACGATGTTCGCGTTCGAGCTCGTCGGATATCTCTTCTTCGGCTCGATCCGCAAGGTGACCGACCTGATCAGTCCGCTGGTTGCATCAGGAGAGCTCAGGTACCTGGTCCTGGACTTCTCGGCGGTCCGTGGGCTCGATGCGTCGGTGGTGTCCGGACTGCAGGCGATCCAGCGGCGCACCTCCGATGCGGGCGTCGAGATGATCTGGAGCGGCCTCACGGACGACTTCGCCGGCGAGCTTCGCCGAGGTGGCGCCGATCTGAGCGAACAGCGCCACGACGATCTCGATCACGCCTTCGAGTACGTCGAAGAGGCGGTGTTGCGGTGGGCGGCCGAGAACGACGAGTCGGACGAGCTCATCCCCGAGATGGGGGATCTCATCTTGTTGGAGCTGCTCGAGGATCGGTGCGAGACGATTCTGCTGGAGCCCGGCAAGAACCTGATCGAGGTTGGTGCACCGTGCGAGGAGATGTTCTTGGTGAAGTCCGGAACCCTCACCGCCTGGGGTGTGGGCGCTGATGAACGGCGTACGCGGTTTCGTCGTGTCGGCGCCGGCTCGGTGATCGGCGAGGTCGCGTTCGTGGCCGGCGGTGTCCGGACCGCAACGGTGACCGCCGACGGGAACACCGCTGTGCTTCGGCTCAGCGTTGACGCCTACGAGCGGCTCTGCGACGAGGATGCGCGGCTCGCCCTGCAGGTCCAGGCCGAGCTGAGCAAGCGCATCGCCGAACGGCTGTCGTACACGTCTGCCGCCTACCAGCGAGCGATGAACACCTGAGCCATCGGTCGTTCAGGCCATGGCGATGGCGATGGCCCCGGTCACGATCACTCCGGCGGCGACAAGGTGCCGACGCTCCACCGGTTCGTCGAGCAACGCCCGACCGAGCAGGACGGCAATGAGGACCGATGTCTCTCGGAGGCCGGACACCAGCCCGATCGGTGCGGTTCGGGCGGCGATCAGCACAAGGAGGTAGGCGAGGGGGCTGCCGATGCCGGCGAGCAGGAGGTTCGGCCCGCCTGCCGCGACCTCGTGGCGGACTCGCTGCCACCCGCGTCGAGAGACGACCCATGCGGTCAGCCCGATCCACTGCAGGACGAAGGTGAGGGCCAGAAACCGGATGCTCTCCCCGACGGCCCGGACACCGGCGGCGTCGACGAGCGTGTAGGACGAGATGAACAGGCCGGTCACGATGGCCCAGCCGAGCCCGTTGGCCGGTCCACGGGCCCGTGCGAGGGCGATGATGCCGCCGCACACGAGGAGCACACCGAGGACTCCGGCAGCTCCCGGGTCGTCGCCGAGGAACAGCACGCCGCCGAGCGTGGCCAGCATCGGGGCGGAGCCTCGGGCGATCGGGTAGGAGACCGACAGGTCGGCGCGGTCGTAAGCCAGCGCGAGGGCGACGTTGTAGCCGATGTGGATGACGGCGCTCGGCACGACGTAGGGCCAGGCCTCTTGGGGAGGTAGCCCGCCGACGATGAGAACGACGACGCTGCAGGCGGTGGCGACGCTCACAACGCCCCACACGGCGATCAACCGGTCTCCGCTGGACTTCACCAGCAGGTTCCAGCCGGCGTGCAGGAGCGCGGCAAACAGGACCAGCCCGAGCGTGGCTGGCGTCACCGTGGATCTGGCTACCGGTTGGAGAGGAGTTCGGCGACCCGGAAGGCCACGTCGAGACCCTGGCGGCCGTTGAGCCGGGGGTCGCACATCGTCTCGTAGGCACGGGCGAGGTCGTCGTCACCAAGGCCGTCGCCGCCACCGAGGCATTCGGTCACGGCGTCGCCGGTGAGTTCGAGGTGCACGCCGCCAGCGACGGTTCCCGCCTTCTCGTGGGATTCGAAGAAGCCGGCGATCTCGTCGACGATGGCGTCGAAGTGGCGGGTCTTGTGCCCGTCCGGGGCCGTGTACGTGTTGCCGTGCATCGGATCGGTGATCCAGAGCACCGGATGACCGGTTTCCTTGACGGCTTCGAGCAGCGGCGGGAGCTTCTCACGGATGTTCTCGGCACCCATGCGGGTGATGAGCGTGATGCGTCCGGGGATCTTCTCGGGGTTGAGCAGCTCGCAGATACCGACGACGTCGTCCACCGTTGCGGTCGGGCCGATCTTGCAGCCGAGCGGGTTCTTGACGCCACGCAGGAATTCGATGTGGGCGCCGTCGAGCTGACGGGTGCGTTCACCGATCCACAACATGTGGGCCGAGCAGTCGTACCAGTCGCCGGTGAGGGAGTCCTCACGGGTGAGCGCCTCTTCGTAGTCGAGGATGAGCGCTTCGTGCGAGGTGTAGAACTCGACCTCGATCGGGAGAGCTCGCTCAACGAGGTCGAGTTCTACACCTCGCACGAAGCGCTCATCCTCGACTACGAAGAGGCGCTCACCCGTGAGGACTCCCTCACCGGCGACTGGTACGACTGCTCGGCCCACATGCTGTGGATC
>CALBVR010000164.1 GCA_937969565.1 uncultured Acidimicrobiales bacterium
TCTGGTAGCCGCCATACTGGCCCCGACCGACGCTGCCCTCGGCGAGGCCGTTGTTTCCGACACCAGGGTCCCGGTTCGCATCCGCCAAGCTCTCAACGTCGAGTCCGGCCTCAATGACGGACTCGTCGTTCCCGTCTTCACCCTCCTCCTGGCCGTCGTCGCCGGCTCCGAAATCGAGAGTGCCGACGTCCTCGTCGGCGAGGCCCTCCGCGAGATCGCGATCGGCGTCAGCGTCGGTGCCGTCGCCGCACTCGCCCTGTCCCAACTCATCCCAACCGTGAAACGGCTGGAATGGACCGACGGAGAAGGCCTTCGCCTCGTCGCCCTCGGGTGTGGGCTCGCTGCGTTCTCGGGAGCCGAAGTGCTCGGCGGAAACGGATTCCTCGCTGCGTTCGCATGCGGGCTCATCGCCCGGTACCGGCTCGGCCCAGACGTTGCCGAACGCACCGAGCTCGCCGAAGACATCGGCCAAATCGGGGCGTCCATCACCTTCATTCTCTTCGGGGCGTTGCTGGTCGTACCTGCAGTCGAGGTCATCAGTCCCGGTGTCATCCTGTGCGCAGTGGGAACACTCACGCTCGGCCGGATGATGCCGGTGGCCATTTCACTCATCGGCACCGGCCTGAAACCGCCGACCGTTGCGTTCATGGGATGGTTCGGACCGCGGGGCCTTGCCTCGATGCTCTTCGGACTCCTCGTCGTCACCGAAGGTGGAGTCGACACCGCCGACGACCTCTTCTCCGTCGTCGTGGTCGTCATCCTCGCTTCCATCCTGCTCCATGGCATCACGGCGGCGCCGTGGGCCGCCCGCTACGGCGGATGGTTCGCCGAACACGGCGTCATGGACGACGACATGCCCGAAGCCGAATCCGTCAGCGAAAGTCGAATGCGCGGCGAGCGCGCCTGAACCGACCCGGAGGTCACCATGCAACCACTGTCCATCGCCACCTGGAACGAGGTCCCCGATCGGGAACCGGTCGGCGCGCTCGTCAGCAACGTCGACCTCGTGATCGTCCGGTGGGACGACAACCACTCGGTCCTCTACGGACGCTGCCTGCATCGCGGCGCAATGATGGCGGACGGCCACGTCCGCGGCGATGACCTGATCTGTGGTCTTCACGGCTGGGACTACGGATTCCGCACCGGCATTTCCGCCTACAACAACGACGAACGTCTCCACCGCTTCGCCTCATGGATCGAAGACGGCAACGTCATGGTCGACGCCGACGAGATCCTCACGTGGGAGAAGGACAACCCGCAGCCCTACGACCGAACCTCCTACCAGGGTGCCTGGCAGGACCACCATGGCACCGAGGACGAACCCCACGTCGGCCTCATCCGGACACTCGCCAACGACGGGCTCTCGAAGATGGGTCACCACGGCCCCGTCACCGCGATGGGAGTCCCCCGCGACCAGCTGCCGAAGTGGGACGACATCCAGTTCGTCACCGCCCAGCTCGCTCGACGACCCCTCCTCGACGACGTCGAGATCAGCACCAACGTCGTCATCGGCCCCAACGCCGAACGTCCCCTCCAGCTCGACATCCCCCTGTTCGTGTCGGACATGAGCTTCGGAGCACTGTCCGAAGAAGCCAAGATCTCCCTGGCGAAGGGAGCAGAGCTCGCCGGAACCGGAATCTGCTCGGGAGAAGGCGGCATGCTGCCCGAAGAACAGGCCGCAAACTCCCGCTACTTCTACGAGCTCGCCTCCGGACGGTTCGGATGGTCGCTCGACAAGGTCACCAAGGTGCAGGCCTTCCACTTCAAGTTCGGGCAGGGCGCCAAGACCGGAACCGGCGGCCACCTGCCCGGCAACAAGGTGCAGGGACGGATCGCGGAGGTCCGCGAACTCAACGAGGGCGAAGACGCCATCAGCCCGGCCACGTTCCCCGACCTCACCACCGAGGACGACTACCGACGGGTCGCCGCCGAGGTCCGCGAAGCCTCGGGCGGCATCCCCATCGGCGCCAAGCTGTCCGCCCAACACATCGAGGCCGACATCGACGCTGCACTCCGCATCGGCGTGGACTACATCATCCTCGACGGGCGCGGCGGCGGCACCGGTGCCGCGCCGACCATCTTCCGAGACCACATCAGCGTGCCGACCATTCCCGCGTTGGCCCGAGCGCGCACCCACCTGAACCGCATCGGCCGCGACGACGTCACCCTCGTCATCACCGGCGGACTTCGAACCCACACCGACTTCGCCAAGGCCCTCGCACTCGGCGCCGACGCCATCGCTCTCTCGAACGCTCCCATGCAGGCCATCGGCTGCATCGGCATGCGAGCCTGCAACACGGACAACTGTCCCGTCGGTATCGCCACCCAGAAGAAGGACCTGCGAGCACGTCTCATGATCGACGAGGCCGCCCAACGGCTCGGCAACTTCTTCGAGGCGTCGACCGAACTCATGGAAGTCCTGGCCCGTGCCTGCGGCCACACCTCGCTCAGCGAATTCACCCCCGACGATCTGACCACGTTCGAACGCCAGATGGCCGAGCTGACGGGAATTCGTTTCGGGGGTGTCGGGGTCTCCTGACCGAACCATGGAGGAAACATGAACAGTTCCGCCCTGCACGAGGGACAGGACATTCTCAACGATCCGCTGCGCAACAAGGGCACCGCGTTCACGCTGCGGGAGCGGCGGATTCTGCGGATCGAGGGACACCTTCCACCGGCGGTCGAAACGATCGAGGCGCAACTCCACCGGACCCGCCACGAGTTCGACCGGTTCCAGGATGCGCTCGAACAGCACATCTACCTGCGCGCCCTGCAGGACAGCAACGAAGTGCTCTTCCATCGCTTCGTTCGCGAGAACCTCGCAGACACACTGCCCATCGTCTACACACCGACGGTCGGGCGAGCGACGCAGGAATTCAGTCGGATCTACCGGCGTCCGCGAGGCCTGTTCCTCTCGTGGGACTCCCGATCGAGGATGCGCGAGCAGCTCGCATCGGTCGACCGGGACATCGACGTGATCGTGGTGACCGACGGCGAACGCATTCTCGGCCTCGGCGACCAGGGAGCCGGCGGGATGAGCATCCCCATCGGCAAGCTCAGTCTCTACTCCGCCTTCGGTGGGATCGACCCCGCGCGCACGTTGCCGATCACGCTCGACGTGGGCACGAACAACCCCGATCGGCTCAATGGCAGTTCCTATCTCGGCATGCGGCAGCCCCGGATCTCACCCGCCGAGTACGACGCCTATCTCGATCAGTTCGTCGACGAGGTGAAACGTCGCTGGCCGGGAGTCCTTCTGCAATGGGAAGACTTTGCCCAGCACAACGCCACTCGACTGTTGGAGCGCCACCGCTCCCGCATCCTGAGCTTCAACGACGACATCCAGGGCACGGCCGCCGTCTCGCTCGCCGCGATTCAGGCGGGAGTCAACGCCTCGGGTGGATCACTCGCCGATCAACGGATCTGCATCCTCGGCGCCGGCTCGGCCGGCACGGGTATCGCTTCGATGCTCCACGACGCACTCGCCGCGGCGGGCGTCACTGCTCCACTCGACCACATCGTCCTGATCGATGCCGACGGCATCGTGCACGACCGTCGTTCGGACCTGCGGGCACATCAGGTCGATCTCGCCCATCCATACGAACGAATCGCCTCGTGGGCCGACGTTTCGACCGACGTGCTCGAGACCGCCGTCCGCGAACATCGGGCGACCGTCCTCGTGGGCGTGTCCGGCGTGCCCGGCCTCTTCACCGAAGCCGCCGTTCGAGCGATGGCCGCCAACTGCGATGCACCGATCATCATGCCGCTTTCGAATCCGACGAGCCGCGCCGAAGCGGTCCCCGCCGACCTGTTTGCGTGGACGGACGGTCGGGCCATCGTCGCGACCGGTTCGCCGTTCGATCCCGTGGTGTTCGCAGGAGTCGCGCACACGATTTCGCAATCGAACAACGTGTACGTGTTTCCCGGTCTGGGGTTGGGCGTGGTTGCCGCTGCGGCCACCGAGATCTCCGACGAGATGTTGATGGTGGCTGCCCAGACGGTCGCTGACCCCAACGGTGGCGGCGAGGTCCACGACGGTGTTCTCCCTCCACTCACCGATGTCCCGGAGGTGTCCCTCCGCATCGCCCGAGCGGTCGCACGAGTGGCCCGGGACAGTGGGCTGGCGCCCGCCCGAACCGACGGCGAGCTCGACGAACGCATCGACGAATTACGATGGACTCCCGACTACGGCCCGGTGATCTGATGACCGATCCAGCACGTCCCTACCCGCGAATCGATCGTGCCTCCGTCGGATGGATCTCTGAAGAGCAGATGATCGAGGTCGACCGAGTGATGATCGAGGACCTCGACATCACCCTGTTCCAGATGATGGAGAACGCCGGCCGCAATCTTGCCCGCGTCGTGATCGATGTGTTTGCACCCGCCACTGTTGCGGTGGCAGCCGGCACCGGTGGGAACGGTGGCGGCGGTCTCGTGGCAGCCCGACACCTTGCGAACGCCGGCATCGACGTGTCCGTCGTGGTCACCTCGCCCGAACGATTGACGCCGGTTCCGCAACATCAGTTCGACGTGCTCACCCGCATGGGCGTCGAGGCCCGACCGGAGCTGCCCGCAGCTGACGTCACGATCGACGCGATCATTGGCTACTCATTGCGAGGGGCTCCCCGTGGACGATCGGCGGAGCTGATCGAGGCGGTCGCCGCGAACGGGCCGGTGGTCTCGTTGGACAATCCAAGCGGCGTGAACGTCACCACAGGCGAGGTGCCCGGGGTGGCGGTGCAGGCCGATGTGACGATGACTCTGTGTCTGCCAAAGACCGGTCTTCGAGATCATCCTGCGGTGGGCGAGCTTCTCCTGGCCGATATTTCGGTCCCCCGTTCCGTCACCGCGGCGCTCGGCGGCGCCCCCAACTTTCGCGCAAGCCCCATCGTCCAACTCTGAATGGTGCCTGGCACCTTGCACCCCGAAAGGTGTCAGGCCCCTCGCA
>CALBVR010000165.1 GCA_937969565.1 uncultured Acidimicrobiales bacterium
GCTGACTCCGAGGCTTGCTCAGCTGGCGATGTCGTCCATGCCAACGAGGATCATGTCGAGGACGTGCTCGAACGACTCGCCGTGATCCCCTTCCTGATGCTGCACGATGTGATGCAGGATCCGGGCGTGCCGCTCAGGGTCGAGTTCCTTGCGGATCGTGTCGGCGATGTCGTCGAGTTCGTCTTCGGAGAACGGGAGGACGGCGTTCTGCAGCACGTAGCCGACGACGTGATTGTTGAGGGCGTGGTAGCTGTGATGCGCCTGTTCCTCGCTCAACCCGGCGATGGAGCCGACCGCTTCGAGCTGCCACTCCATGATCTCCCACCTCGCCGGGCCCGGGATGGTGGTAGCCCAGCACATCGCCGCCCACGGATGCCCTTCGAGCACGCTTCGGAGGGCGACGAAGTGCGCCCGTAGCGCCGCTTTCGGATCGTCGAGCGAGCCCAGCGGGAACATCTCTGCTGCGACCCGGTCGGTCATTGCCCGAATGAGGTCGGGCTTGTTCTTCACGTGGTTGTAGAGCGACATGACCTCGAAGCCGAGGGATGCGGCGAGCTTCCGCATGCTGAGTTTTTCGAGGCCGTTCGTGTCGGCGTACGCCACGGCGGCCGTGAGTACCCGTTCCCGGGTGAGCGTGGGTCGTGGGGTGTCGATCGTCACTGGGATCAGTGTAGCGCGCTGGACAAGTACACTGTACGTTGCTAGAACGTACAGTGTACGCACTCCCCACAAGACGATCAGCAGGAGACACCATGAAGGCGGCGACCCAGGACACCTACGGACTGGACTCGATCCAGCTCAGCGACCGACCGGTCCTCGAACCCGGGCCCGGACAGGTACGGGTACGCATCGAGACCTCGTCGATCAACCCAGCCGACTGGCACCTTTCCACCGGACGCCCGTGGCTCGTCCGGCTGACCGACGGACTGCGTCGCCCGAACCGCGACGTGCTCGGCACGGACGCCGCCGGCATCATCGAAGACGTCGGCCCCGGCGTGGCCCCGGAACGCATCGGTGATCGAGTCTTCGGCAAGGTGCACGGGGCCTTCGCCGAAACGGCACTGGCCGACGTCGATCGGCTCGCCCTCATTCCCGAGCGGGTGCCCTTCGAGGAAGCCTGCGGCCTCCCGATCGCCGGTGTCACGGCCTTGCAGGCCGTGCAGAAGGGTGAGGTTGCCGGCCGGACCGTGCTGATCAACGGAGCCTCCGGTGGCGTCGGCCACTACGCGATCCAGATCGCTCGCGCGCTCGGAGCGACCCGAGTCACCGGTGTCTGCAGCGGGCGAAACACCGAGATGGTTCGTGCCCTCGGAGCGGATGAGGTGATCGACTACACCGTGGACGACTTCACCGCGACGCCCCACGACGTCATCATCGACTGCGCCGGAAGCCGCACGGGGTCCGAGCTCCGAGACGGCCTCAGCCCGGACGGGCGCGTCGTCATGGTCGGACCGAAGAAGGGTGGCCCGATCCTCGGACCGGTTCCCTCCATGGTGGCGATGATGGCCGGCTTCGCGGTGTCGAAACGCTCCTTCGTCGGGTTCGTTGCCGACGAGACCGCCGAGCGTCTCACGACCCTCGCCGACCTCTACTCCGACGGGGCACTACGCACGGTCGTGAGCCGCGAGTTCGCCCTCCCCGATGTGGTGAGCGCCTTCGATCACCTGGCAACCGGCCGGGCGGTCGGCAAAGTTCTCATCCGACCCTGAAGACAGCAACCAGGTGCTGTCAGCCGACCGGGACGCCGGTCTGGACCAGGTCGCCAAGTCGTCGGGTGAGGTTCGCAATGGCGGGGAACGCCCCGGCACGGCGCGGAAGCCGGAGCGCCCAAGCGTCAGACGCGATCGCGTTCCGAATGCCGTCGCCCACCTCGGCTGCCGGCATCGTACGGTTGAGCCGAAGCTTGTCGTAGCGCGCGAACAATTGATCTGCAGCGCTGTTCGACCGAATGTCAGCCAGCATGTCCGTGTCGACCGGACCGATCTCCACAGTGGTCAGACCGACACCGGAATCACGAAGCTCCTGTCGCAGCGAACCGGTGAACGAGCTCAAGCCCGTTTTCGAGGCCCCATACGTGGCGAACCCCGGGCTGTGCACCGCCATCGCCATCGATGAGACGTTGACGATGTGACCCCGCCGCCGCGGCAGCATCGACCGGAGCGCATCGCGGCAGAGCAGAACGGGCACCTCGAGGTTCAACCGAAGCACGTCTCGGAGCTCGTCCGGCGTCTGCTCACTCACATGGCCAGTCCGTTCCAAACCTGCGTTGTTGACGAGAACGTCGAGTGGGCCGTCGGCCTCGATCGTCTCGATGAGCCTCGAGCGAACGTCCTCGTCGAGCAGATCGCCGGCCGTCCAGGCACACCCCAACTCGCCCCCTAGGCGTCGAAGAGCATCCGCATCCCGCGCCACGAGATGCACCCGTGCTCCAGCCGCAACGAGTGCACGGGCCGCAGCTTCACCGATTCCCCGGGACCCTCCGGTGATCGCGATGTGGGCGTCCTTCAGTTCCATGCGGTGCTCCTGGCTCGTGGCCGCCCGATCGTACTCAGCCGGTCTGACCTGCAACGAGCGAGAGGTGCGTCTTCCTGGTGTACTCGGCGACCCATCGGGCGTTCGGACCGTCGTTCTCGCCCCATCGCCGCAACGCCTCGGCTTCGGAGAATCCGTGCTCGCTCCAACGCGCGAGTATTCGCCGTCGGAGCTCGGACTCGTCCACCTGGAGGCCGACCGTGACGTCGTACAGGTCCGCAATCGACGACCAGGGCTCGACGTCGACGTGAAGGTAGTTGCCTTCGACCACGACGATCCACTGCTCGGGCCCGATCACTGCGGCTGCCGCACGGCTGAGTTCCAACGATCGATCGAATCGCGGAACACCCAACTCGACGGACGGACGCGTTCGGACCGCTTCGAGCAGGACCCCGAAACCGACGGCATCGAACGTGTGCGGAGCACCCTTCCGCGCCCGGTGGCCTCGAGCCTCGAGGACCACGTCATCGAAGTGAAAGCCATCGAGCGGGAGAACCGCGCATGCCGGCCCCCAATGGTCGGCCAGCGCGGCCGCCAGCGTGCTCTTTCCCGAAGCCGGCGGCCCGCCGAGCGCCACGATCAGTCGGTGCCCCTCCGGCGGAGGTGGCGTGGCCGCCACGACCGCATCGACCCACTGCGACACCCCATCCGTCATTCGTCCAGCATGACAGTCCGAGCCGAGACTTGAATGGAACGCCGCCTGAACCGATGGGCACGCCATGGCGGGAACAGAGACAACCGACGGCGCATCGTTCTGGGTGGACTCCACGGACACCCACAAGGCAGACGCCAGCTACTACGAACGAGCGGCGAGCGCACTACATGAGCTCGTTGTCCCTCGGCTGACATCGAGCGCCCGACTGCTGGACTTCGGATGCGGCAACGGCGAATACACCCGACTGCTCGCAACGCACTGCCGTGACGCAATCGGCATCGACGTGTCCGCGCCCCTCATCGAACAAGCCCGCAGCTCCACACCCGCAGGCGAACACGTCCGATGGGCTGTCGACGAACGACCGCCGGTTGGCGAGACGTTCGACGTCGTCGCGTGCA
>CALBVR010000166.1 GCA_937969565.1 uncultured Acidimicrobiales bacterium
GTGTTGGCCTCCACTGCCATGTCCACGGACAGGACGCCGTGGACGAAGTTCGATGGTGCCCGAACGGGTTCGCCGAGCCTGGTGAGATGGATGTTCCGTTTCGCCATCTCCTCGAGGAGGACGACGATTTCGAGTCGGGCCAGGAACGCGCCCAGACACAGGTGTGCGCCGCCGCCTCCGAAGGAGAAGTGCGGGTTGTCGGCCCGGCCCACATCGAAGGTGAACGGCCGGTCGAACACGGTGTCGTCGCGGTTTGCCGAGCCGTACCACATGACGACCTTCTCCCCCGCGTCGAGTTGGGTTCCGGAGATCTCGACAGGCTGTGTGGTCGTTCGTCGCATGTGCAGCACAGGCGTCGACCAGCGAAGGATCTCCTCGGTGGCCGAATCGATGATCGACGGGTCGTCGATCACTCGCTGCCACTGATCCGGATGATCGGCGAGAGCCATGGCGCCATGCGAGAGTGCAGTACGGGTGGTCTCGTTGCCGGCGAAGACGAGCAGGTGGAACAGGTTCCGGTACTCGCTGCCGCTGAGCCGGTCGCCGTCCTCCGCTTCGGCCTGCACCAGCGAGGTGACGAGGTCGTCCTGCGGATGCTCGCGACGAAGCTGGCCGATCTTCTCGCCGTACTCGAAGAGCGCGTGGCTGGCTGGGCTGTTGAACGGCAGCAGCCGTAGTTCCGTCGTGTTGCCGAAGGCATCCGGCGGAATCGACTGTGTTTCGCCGGTTCCTTCCACCAGGAAGTTCGACAGCTCCACCAGGTAGCCGGCGTCCTCGACCGGCACGCCGAGCATGGTCAGGATCACACGAATCGGCAGTGGCGCCGCGACCTCATCGACCCAGTTGCCCTCGCCCTTCTCGACGAACGCGTCCAACAACTCTGCCGTGATGCTGCGCACCGTGTCTTCCCACCGGCGAATGTTCTTCGGCGTGAAGGCGCGGGCCACGAGCCGGCGAAGCCGGGTGTGGTCCGGGGCATCGGTGTCGATCAGCGATCGCCGGGCTTCCAACGCGTCGGCTTCGAGGTCCCACAGGTTGGTGTGCCCGACAGCCGAGGAGAAGACCTCGCCGTTCTTCGAAACCGCCTTCACGTCGGCGTGTCGCGTGACCGCCCAGAACCCGCCGTCGTGGTAGTCGTGCCACACCAGGCCGGGTGTTGCGCGCATCTCGGCGAACCGGTCGTGCGGGATGCCGTTCAGATACAGCGAGGCGTCGGTGACGTTGGGAGCGGCCGGAGCGGCGGACGCAGCCATGATCAGCTGTGCTCCATGAAGCGCTCGCGCTCCCAGTCGTTGACGTCGTCGGGGTCCGGGTTGTTCTCTGCGGCGAGCGCGACCTCGGCTTCGGCGATGCTGACGTAGCTGCGGCTGAAGATGTCGCCCAGCTGGGCGGCGAGTGGGCTGCCGGCGTAGGCAGCGATCGCCCCGGCGAGGTCGGTCGGCAGCGGCGTGTGGTCGCCGGGGTTGCCGTACATGTCGCCTTCGCAGAGCATGCCGGGATCGCGTTTCTGCTCGATGCCGTCGATGCCGGCAGCGAGGATCGCAGCGATGATCAGGTACGGGTTGGCGTCGGCACCGGCCGAGCGGAACTCGACGCGGTTCGCACCCGAACCGCTTTCGGCGATGCAACGGGCGAGGACGGTGCGGTTGTCGAGGCCCCAGGTCACGTGGGTCGGAGCGAAGGTGTAGGGACGGATTCGCCGAGGCCCGTTGCTCGTCGGGGCGCCGATGAGTGTCATCGATTCTGCGTGTTCGAGCAGGCCGCCCATCCAGTTGCGCATGAGTTCGTTCGGCTCTCCGTCGTTGCAGGGAGCAAACGCGTTTGAACCGTCGGCCAGCAGACTCGTGTGCACGTGCATGCCGGAGCCTCCCTGCTCCGCCCAAGGCTTCGGCATGAAGGTCGCCCGGAGCCCGTGCTGCACGGCCACCTGCTTCACGATGGATTTGAAGAGCACCGTGTTGTCGGCGGTCGTCAAGGCGTCGGCGGGACCGGTGTTGATCTCGATCTGCCCGGGGCCGTATTCGGCGTTCGAGCCTTCGACCTCGATACCGGCACCGAGCAGAGCCTGCCGCATGTCGAGCAGCACGTCCTCGAGTTCCAAGGCGTCGGTGAGCGAGCTGTATTGGATGTGCTCCTGGACCGGAACCCAGTCCGGCGTGCACAGGTAGAACTCGAGCTCGGTGGCGACCATCGGGTCGAGGCCTGCGGCCTGGCAGCGTTCGATCTGCGTTCGAAGCACACCCCGGGGAGAGAGCGGATGCCGGTTCCCATGCTCGTCGAGCGCATCGGCGAACACGAACCCGTAGCCCGGACGGTGGGTGAGAACGCGACCGGTGCTGTTGTCCGGCACCAGGTGACAGTCGAGATAGCCGGTGTCCATGTTGACGAACTCGTTGTCCGGCAGATCGTTCTGCATGTCGAACACGAACATTGCGTCGGCGATGTTGGCGCCGGCCGAATGCGTGGTCTCGAGGAACCGTTTGGCCGGTACTCGTTTGCCGCGCAAGTGACCCTGCGTATCTGGCGCAGCAAGCTCAACCGTGTGCAGGTCTGCCTCTGCAGCGGCGGCACGGAAGTCGTCGATGGATCCTGAGATTCCGGTCATGGTTGGTGGTTCCCCCTGGGTTTCGAGTGTGCGTGTGGTGAGTGGTCAGATCCGGTGGCCGGCGATGTCGAGGACGACGCGTCCTCGGATGTCGCCCGACCGGAGTCGTTGATGGGCCTTGTCGGCGTCGGCGAGCGCCATGATTTCGACCGGTGCGACGAGGTCGGGTTCCCGTCGGGCGAGGTCGAGGAGTTCGTCCATTTGTGCTCGGCTCCCCCAAACGCTGGCCACGAACGAGGCTTCGAGCGGCACTGCGCCGAATCCGAACGGAATCGTTCCTCCCGCCAAACCGACAACGCCGACGACGCCGAGCTTTGCGATCGCGTTGCCTGCGATCTGCAGGGTGCTCGCAGCGCCGATGAAGTCGATGACGAGATCGAACTTCTCGCCGTCTTCCAGCACGCCGACTGCGGCGTGCGCACCGATCTCGATGGCCGTTGTCTGCTTGGCTTCGGACAGATCGAGGGCGGTGACGTGTGCATCGGTGAGCAGACGGAGGTAGCGAATGGCGTACTGGCCGAGTCCGCCGGCCCCGATCACGAGCGCTCGTGCCGAGTCACCCTTCGCCCGCATACGGTCGAGTCCCTGCAACACGGCGCGGTAGGCGGTGAGCCCACCACATGCCAGTGGGGCAGCGTCGTAGGGGTCGAGGCCGTCGAGGGCGGCGAGGTAACGGAGGTCGGGAACTCGCATGCGTTCGGCATACCCGCCATCGGTGAAGAGACCGGCCTCGGTCGAATCGCTGCAGATCATCTCGTTGCCTTCGGCGCACTCGGCGCAGCTGCGACAACCCCACGGCGCGTAGAGCATGACGGGACCGAGATCCGGATGCACCCCGGTGACCTCGTGCCCGAGGATGATCGGCGGTTCCTTGCCGAAGTCGCCGTCGGCGACGTGGATGTCCGAGTGGCAGACGCCGCACGCGGTCACATCGAGGACGAGTCCACCATCGGCATCCGGTTCGGGATGATCATCGACCAGCACCAGCGGGGTGTTGGCGGCGTTCAGCAGTACGGCACGCATGTGGACTCCTAGTAACTCTTCGGGAGGTCGAGGCACTTCTGCCCGACGAACGCGAGGATCAGGTTGTTGTTGATCGGGGCGACTTGGTACAGCCGGGTCTCGCGGAGCTTGCGTTCGATGTCGTATTCGGCAGCGAAACCGAACCCGCCGTGGGTGTCCATTGCTGCATTGCCGGCGGCCCAGGAAGCCTCACTCGCGAGGAGTTTCGCCATGTTGGCCTCCACACCGTGGGGCTCTCCGAGGTCGTAGAGGTCCGCCGCCTTCCATCGCATCAGGTCCGCGGCTTCGATCTGGATGTGCGCTTTGGCCAGCGGGAACTGCACGCCCTGGTTCTGCCCGATCGGTCGGCCGAACACCTCCCGCTCGCGGGCATAGTCGCTGCCCCGTTCGAGGAAGAACCGGCCGTCGCCGATGCACTCGGAGGCGATGAGGATGCGTTCTGCGTTCATTCCACCGAGGATGTGACGGAACCCCTGCCCCTCGGTGCCGATCAGCGAGGAGGCCGGGATCTCGACGTTGTCGAAGAACACCTCGGTGGTGTTGTGGTTCATCATCGTGTCGATCGGATTGATGGTGAGGCCGTCGACGAGTGATCCGTCGTCGTTGCGCATCTCGATCAGGAACACGGAGAGGCCGTCGAGCCGATTCTCGACTTCGTTGGCCGGTGTGGTGCGTGCCAGCAACACCATGAGATCGGAGTACTCGGCTCGGCTGGTCCAGATCTTCTGGCCGTTGACCCGGTAGATGTCGCCGTCGCGCTCAGCCCGGGTCCGGATTGCGGTGGTGTTCGAACCGGCAGCCGGCTCGGTGACACCGAAGGCCTGGAGCCGCTTCCGGCCATCGGCGACCATCGGCAGATAGTGCTGCTTCTGCTCATCGCTTCCGTGGCGCAACACGGTGCCCATCACGTACATCTGTGCGTGGCAGGCACTGGGGTTGCCACCGCTCGCCGAGATCTCCTCGAGGATGACCGACGCACCGCCGAGACTGAGTCCGCCGCCCCCGTATTCCTCGGGGATCAGCGAGCCGAGCCATCCCTGGGCGGTGAGATCGGCGACGAACTCCTCCGGGTAGCGGTTCGGTTCCAGACCGCGCCAGTACTCATTGCCGTACTTGTCGCAGAGCCGGCGCACTTCCGCCCGGATCACCTCGTGCTGTTCGTCGCTGCGGTCGATCATGATGCGTCCTGCCAGAATCCTCGTTCGGTGAGTGCGTCCGCGGCGGCGACGCCGGCCGCGTGGAGATGCTCTTCCATGGCGCGGCGGGCGCCGTCAGCGTCGCGTCGTGTGATGGCATCGATGATCTCGTCGTGGCCGGTGTGGGCCTGCTCGGTCCAACCGGGCGTGAAGGCGTAGAAGCCGGCCGGAATGGAGCGTTCGAGGTGGCGCAGCAGCCAGCGCGTTCGTCGCGACGCCGCCGTGTTGATCAGCCGATGGAACTCATTGTTCAGCTTCGAATGGTCTTCGCCCGTCGCCGCTTCGAATCGTTCGTGGATCAGCCGCAGCTCCGAGATCTCCGAATCGCTGAGTCGCTCGGCGGCCAGAGCCGCCACCCGACCGGAGACCAGGCCGAAGAGTTCGTAGTGATCGATCACATCTTCCCGCGTGATGGACGCCACGAAGGCACCGCGACGAGGGGTCACGTCGAGCAGACCTTCCTGCCCGAGGATCACGAGCGCTTCGCGGATGGGCGAACGGCTCACGTCGAGGGCCTCAGCGATCGCGTCCTGGTCGACCTTCTCCCCCGGTTTCATGTCGCCGGCAAGGATGCGGCCGCGCACGTAGGCAACGATCTCATCCGCCAGGCCACCACGACGGCCGGCGCTCATCGGTCGGCCGCCGATCCGAGGTAGGCCGCCTGAACACGGGCATTGGCCTGCACCTCGTCGGGCGTTCCCTCGGCGATGACCTGCCCCTGGTCGAGCACGTAGATCCGATCGGAGATGCCCGTGATGAAACCGAGGTCGTGATCGATCACGATGACGCCGGCGCCGACCGTGGCGGCCATGTGGCGCACCTGTTCGATCATCGTGAGGGATTCGCTGTCGCTCATGCCGCTGGTCGGCTCGTCGAGCAACATGAACGACGGTGCCATCGCTGCGGCCCGGGCCAGTTCGAGGCGTCGTGAATTTCCGTAGTCGAGCTCGCGTGCTCGCCGATCGCGGTGCTCCCACAAGCCGGCTTCAGCCAACAGCGAATCGACATCGCGGAGCGTTCGTTCCGTCCGATGTTCCTTCGCGACGAGGGCGGCGATCTCGACATTTTCGCGAACGGTCAGCGCGCCGAAGAGCCTCAGGTTCTGGAACGTGCGCACCAGACCGCTGCGGGACAGTTCGTGGGAGGCGCTCCCCGTGAGGTCGACGCCGTCGATGGAGAACGCACCATCGGTCGGCTCCACCATCCCGGTGATCACGTTGACGAACGTGGTCTTGCCGGCACCGTTCGGGCCGATGATGCCGACGACCTCGCCGCTTTCGGCGGTCATGCCGGCATTGGTGAGGGCCTTGAAGCCGCCGAAGGCCACGCTCACGCCAGACGCCTCGAAGGTTGCCGCCGGAACGTCGTCGAGTTCGGCGAGTCGGCCGGGTTCGGTTTGGGTTCCGCGTCCGAATCGGCGATACAACCACTGGTCGAATTCCCAGTCCTCGAGAATGCCGGTGGGCCGCCAGATCATGAAGCCGACCATGGCGAGACCGAGTACGACGCTGTTCAGGTTCTCCCGGAAGACCCAGTCGAGCGGTGCCTCGTCGAGCCCGAGGCCGAAGACCTCAAAGCCGTCCTGGCCGAGCCGTCGGGCGAGCTCTCGGGCGCCAGTCATCACGGCAACGCCGAGCACTGCGCCCGTGACGCTGTTGCGTCCGCCGACGATGAGCATGACGAGGGTGAGCATCGCATAGTCGAAGAAGAAGCGGTCGGGCAGAATCGATCCGATCTGCCAGACCCGAAGCGAGGAACCGACGGACACGATGACGACGGACAACAGCAGCGCCGCCATCTGCTGCACGAGCGGGTTCACACCCATGGCCCGGGCCGCGAGGCTGTCTTCGCGGGCGGCGATGGCGAGACGGCCACTTCTCGACTGTCCGTAGAGCCGAGCGATCAACATCGAGGCGAACAGGACGACGAGGATGAGCGCCCGCCCTTCGAGCGATTCGCCGATTGCGAAGGAGATACCACCGCGATTGCCGCCGGTGAGTTCCGGCCAGCTCTTGGCGACCTCGTGGGTCACGAACAGCAGTGCAAGCGTGATGACGGTTGCGGCGACCGAGCCGGACTGTGCACCGGATCGGGCGAGTCCGATGCCCACGATCACGGCGAACACCAGCGTGACCACCACCGCGATCAGGATGGCGAGACCCGGACTCACCTGCGTGTCGGTGAGCCCAAACGGCGCGGTGGGAATCCGCTTGAGCTTCTCCTCCGGCGAGATCGCGTATACCGCGAACACGTAGCCGGCGATGGCCCCGAAACCGATGTGACCGAAAGACAGAATCCCCGTGTTGCCGATGTAGATCTGGATTCCGATGACGATGATCGCGTCGATGAGCATCGTGGTGACGAGTCGCTCGGCCGAGCCGTTGTTCAGGATCGTCTGGTAGATCAGCCCGCCACCGAACAGTGCGAGGAACAGCACGACCGAACCGATCACGGGGAAGCCGACGTCACGTTTGAGGTTCGGGAACATCAGACGCGCTCCACCTGCGGCACGGAGAGGAGGCCGCCCGGTCGGAAGATGAAGAGCAGGGCGATCATGACGAAGACGAAGCCGGTGGTGAGGTTCTGGATGCCGACCGGCAACCACGACCGCAGCAGCACCTCGGCCAGGCCGAGCACCAGTCCACCAAGCACCGCTCCGCGAAGACTGCCGAGTCCGCCGATAAGCGCAGCAAGTACGCCCTGGAGCATCGGGTTGATGCCGGCGGTGGGGGTGACCTGACCCTCACGCATGATCCAGAAGACGCCGGCGATCCCGGCGAGGAAACCGGAGAGGGCGAAAGCGCCGCGGATCACGGAGTCGGACTTCACGCCCATCAACCGGGCGGTGTCGAAGTCGGACGCTGCGGCTCGGAGCGCGAGTCCGAACATGGTCCGTTGCAACAGCCACGTCGTCCCGGCCAGCACGATGATCGTGACGACGATGACGGCGAGGTCGAAGACTTCGATGTTGAGCGATCCGACCGCGATCGTGTCGGCGAACCAACCCGGGCGCGGATACGGCTTCACGGACGCAGACACGTACAACAGGAACCCGGCCGCCACGATGAAGTGCACGCCGAATGAGGTGAGCAGGAGCGTGAAGTCCGATGCGCCGCGAACGCGACTGAACGCGACCCGTTCGATCAGGAGTGAACTGAGAACCGCCGAGACGATGATCAACGGGACCACCGTCCACCAGTTCCAACCCTGGTTGAAGGCCCAGTAGGTGAGGTAGCCGGGGATGGTGATGAGTTCGCCGTGGGCGAAGTTCAGCAGGTGCATAATGCCAAACACGACGGCGACGCCGAGCGCCAGCAGTGCGTAGATGCTGCCGCGGCCAAGCCCGTCGATGAGGTTCTGGAGCAGTTCGGTCACGTCAGCCTCCCACGAAGGTGTCGAAGAGGTCGGAGCGGTCGAGGAGCTCGGCTCCCGTGCCGGTGGCGACGACTTCGCCGCTGCGAAGGACGTAGGCACGGTCGGCGGCCCGAAGCATTCGGGTCGCATTCTGCTCGACCACGAGGATGGTTCGCCCCTGCGCCCGAAGCGTGTCGATGAGTTCGAACACCAGGTCGACGAGGATCGGAGCGAGGCCGAGCGATGGCTCATCCATCATGATGAGCTTCGGCTTGGACATGAGCGCCCGGGCGATGGCCAGCTGCTGCGCCTCGCCGCCGGACATGTAGCCGGCTGGCGTGTCCCACTTGTCTCGCAGGACGGGGAAGAGTTCCGCCATCTCGTCGAGGAGTTCGGCCCGTTCGGCGCCGCTACGGGTGACGCCACCGATCTTCAGGTTCTCCTCCACGGTCATGTCCGCGAAGATCCGCCGGTGCTCGGGGACCAGCGAGAGGCCGGCGCGCAGGATCTTCTCCGGCGCGCCAGAGGTGATGTCGTTGCCGTCGAAACGGATCGTGCCCGAGTCGATCGGCAGCAGCCCGGCGATGGAGCCGAGCAGCGTGGTCTTCCCTGCCCCGTTGGGGCCGATGAGGCCAACGACCTCACCAGCCCCGACGGTCAGGGATGCATCTCGAAGTGCGGAGATCGCACCGTATTTTGTTGTGAGCCCCGTGACTTCGAGCATTGCGGTATCGCTAGCCGATCGTGTCGAGGAGGACGTTGGCGCCGTTCTCGACGACCACGATCGGGACAGCCTTCGGCGGGATGCCGTTGGTGCCGGCGTAGGTGATGTCACCGGAGACACCCGGGAAGCTCGAGATCTCCTTCACGGCGTCGGCGATACCGGCCGGGTCATCACAACCGCAATCGAGGATGCCCTGGATGCCGAGGAACATCGAGTCGATGTAGAGCGGCATGAAGCTCGGTGCGTCGCTGGCAAGCGTGCCGGAGGCGTCGAGCACGTCGTACAGTGCGGTGCCTTCGACGAGCAGGGTGTGCGGCGTGTGGACCATGCCTTCGCCGCCCGGATCGGCGATGATGCCGGTGGCGTCGAGGGCGTCCGTGCCCATGTAGTTCACGGTCTCGAGGCCTTGGCCCTCCATCTGCGCACGAAGCGCGGTCACCTGGAAGGCGGCAGCGGCCGAGAAGAAGACCTCGGTGCCGTCGGCAACGCCGGCGATCTCGTTGACCTGTGCGGAGAAGTCGGTGTCGACGAACCATGCATAGGTCTGTTCGCTGACGATCTCGCCGCCACCTGCGGTGAAGGCAGCCTTGAATGCATCCGGGTTGACGCCGGAGTAGGGCACGCCTTCGCCCTCGGTGAAGACGATGGCCCGGGTGAAGCCCTGGGCGAGCGCGAACTCGGCTGCGGCCGAAGACTGCCCGTTGTCGTCGAAGGTCACGAGGAACGTGTTGTTGGCGGCATCAGCGAGCGTGGGCTCGGTCGAGGCTGCGGCGAAGATGGCGTACTCGCCGCCACCGGTCTGCTGCATCGGGAGGGTTGCGTCAGCGAACGGTGGGCCGATGAAGAACTGGGCACCCCAGTCGATCAGATCCTGGGTGGCCAATGCCGGGTCGGCGCCCGACTCGCGGACCTCGACCTCGACGGGGCGACCGTTGATACCGCCGGCGCAGTTGGCGAGGCTCGCCACGTAGGGAACGACCTCGCTGCCGGGCACGTCGACGAAGCCGGCGGCTTCGCTGAAGTCCATGACCATGCCGACCTTGATCGGATCGCCGGTGGGTGCCTCGGCACAGTTGCTGAGGTCGGCGGCGAGCACCGCATCGATGTCGAGCGAGTGGCTCTCCTCAGCCATCGCATCGTCTTCCATGGCGTCGCCTTCGTCCGACTCGGCTGGAGCATCGTCGGTGGCGGTGTCGCTGTCACCGTCGCTGCCGCAGGCCGCGGCCAGCATCGCGAGGATGGCGAGCAACGCCATCAGCTTCCTGATCGTCATGTCTGTTTCCCTCCGTCGACCGAAATCGGCCGTTTTGAATTTTGTATACAATATGTAATTCTGCAGGAAAGGCAAGTTCGCATGCCGAACCGCAGGGTTGCGGCTAACGTAGTCGGAAAATCGTTCGGTAGCGAACTAATTTCATCAGGGGGAAACGAAGTGCCCGAGCAACCTGCCCAAACCGCACAGAAATCCGCCCTCATCGTCGCCCATGAACCCGACGGTCCGGGCGGCCAGGTCGCCGTGCGTCTCATCGAGCGCGGCTTTGCCGTGACCACACACGTCATCACCCACGACTACGACCAACCGGACGTCGCCACCGGCATCCCGGACTTCGCCGACTTCGACCTCGTGGCCATCATGGGGTCCATCCGATCGCTCACGCGCAAGGACGAGATCCGGAGCTGGGTCCACGAAGAACTCGACCAGATCCGTGCCGCCCACGAGCGCGAGCAGCCGATGCTCGGCGTGTGCTTCGGCGGTCAGCTGCTCGCGGAAGCGCTGGGCGGAACCGTCGAACTGGCGCCGGAGACGGAGATCGGATGGTTCGCCCTCGACGACGGGCCGGACGGCGAGAATCCTGCCGGCCCCGGTCCGTGGATGGAATGGCACCATGACCGCTTCACTCCCCCGGCAGACGCCGCCGTGCTCGCGACCACGGAACGTGCCGTGCAGCTGTTCGCCCTCGGGCGCAGCGTCGGCACCCAGTTCCATCCGGAAGTGGATCTCGCCCACATCACCGGCTGGCTCGAGACCGCCGACGATGCGTACCTGGCAGAGTACGGCCAGCATCGGGATGCGATCATGGCGGACATCATGGATCACGACGCTCGCAACGCCCGCCAGTGCCACGACTTCGTCGACTGGTTCCTCGACACCATCGCATTCCCCCAGGAGAACGCCGCATGAGCCGCCCCCCATTGATCGGCCTCACGGGCCGCCGGAAAACGGCGGGTGAAATCGCCGGGACCCCCGAATCGCTCCACCACCTGGAAGGCGACTGGTATTACGCCGACTACGCCCGTGGCGTCCTGCAGGCCGGTGGCCTGCCCGTCAACCTCCCCCTCGATGCCGCCCCTGAGAGGTTCATCGACCACCTCGACGGCATCCTCCTTTCGGGTGGCGCCGACATCGGACCCGACCGGTACGACGCCGCACCTGAAACCGAGGACTTCCCGCCGGAACCGGCTCGGGACCAGTTCGAACTCGACCTGCTGACCGGAGCGCTCGACCGCGAACTGCCGGTCCTCGGCATCTGCCGGGGACTGCAGATGATCAACGTGCACGCGGGCGGAACCCTGCACCAGCACGTGCCGGAGCATGCGATGTTTAACGAGGACCACACGCTGCACACTCACGAGATCAGCATCGAGCCCGGCTCGGCGGTCGCGGAGTTGTACGGCGAATCGCGCGGCGTGAACTCGCTCCACCATCAGACGGTGGACCAACTGGGCGACGGACTCAAGGTCACGGCAAGCCACGAGGGCTCGGTCGAGGCGATCGAACACGAACGGTTGCCAATTCTGGCGGTGCAATGGCACCCCGAGATGCTCGCCACGCGGGATACGGACCCCATCTTCGGCTGGCTCGTCCGCCAAGCAGCCGCCCGCACCTGACGCCAACCCACCACCAACCGCGCGCACTCCACCACATCGGTACCAGGTACGAAACCACCCTGCGCGCGTGCATCCTCACATTGGGGTCAGACCCCATGGTGAGCGGGGGCGCGCGGTGGGTGAAAACGCGACGAAGCGCGGCGCCCGCTCGGGCACCGCGCTTCGACTACATCGTTTGACTCAGGCGATGTCCATGCGGCGAGCGCCGCGGAGGCTGAGCGCACCAACAGCGAGCAGGGCCACACCGAACAGGGCAATCATCCAGGACTCTGCGCCGGTCACGGCCAGCTCGGCTGCGGCCGGATCCACGATTGGGACCCACACGGCACCGGCCTGCGAACCATCGAGGGCGCCGCCGCTGAAGAAGAAGTTTTCGCCAACTTCACCCGTCCACTCGGCGGAGAAGTTTCCGTCGCCGTCGACTTCGATGTTCAGCGCAGTCGCAAGGTCACAGTCGACAAGGGCATCGATGGCCAGGGCGGCCTCGGTGATTTCGTCGACGCTCGACACGCCCGGCACGAGCGTGTCGGCCGGCGAGGTGCATGCGCCCAACAGGATGGTCGTGTCCGGGATGAAGCCCGAACCGTTTGCAGTGAGCGTGTGCTCGCCGGCCGCTGGCACGGTGGCCGGATCGGCTTCGACGGTGCCGGTCACAGTGTCCTGTGCGCCGGCGGGAGCCGCAAAGGCCGCAACCATCACGATGGCAGCGAGCATGGTCAGTAGTTTCTTCATGTGTGTTTCCCCCTGGGAGGTCCAACGCCCGACCGGTGGAATCGGGCGGTTACCCGACGGTAGCTCACGGATTCCGGCGAAGACCCATTCGGGTCAGACCCGCGGTTCCCGAGGTAGACCGAGCACGCGCTCGCCGAGAATGTTTCGCATCACCTCGGACGTGCCGCCCGCCAGCTTGTAGCTGGGGCTGTAACAGATCTCCAGACTCCACTGGTTGTCCAGCGTCGCTTCGAGGCCGAGCACCCGCGATGCGAAGTCCGCGACGCGCACCTGATGCTCGGTGCAGAAGACCTTGGTCGCCGCGCTGAAGCCCTTCGGCGCCTGACGAAGCACCTCCCGGTACACGAGGAGTCGACCGACGTGGTAGCCGGCCTCGAGCTGCGCAATCTCCTGCCGGACCCGTGGATCGTCGGTGTCTGCCTTCGAAATCGCCAGGTCGTACAACGGCCGGTTGGACACGAGGCGATCGATGCCGCCACGTTCGTGCTCGAGCTGCACCATCGTCTGCTTGAATGCGCCACCCTCCACCCCCACAAGGTTCTCCACGGGCACACGGACATCGGTGAAGAAGATCTCGCAGAAATGGGTGTTGTTCACCATGTCCCGGATCGTTCGAACCTCGATTCCGGGAAGGTCCATCGGCACGATCAGCTCGGAGACGCCTTCGTGCGGCCGGCCAGTCGCGTCCGTTCGACAGATGAGGTAGACGTAGTCGGCGAGCGCACCACCGCTCGTCCAGATCTTCTGCCCGTTGACGATGAACACGTCGCCGTCGCGTTCGGCTGCCGTCTTCAGGCTGGCGAGGTCCGACCCGCTGTCGGGCTCACTCATGCCGATGCCCCACGTGGTGGCACCCGAGAGCATGTCGGGAAGGTACTCGGCTTGCTGGTCCGGCGTGCCGTACGTGTAGAGCGAGGGCCCGAACT
>CALBVR010000167.1 GCA_937969565.1 uncultured Acidimicrobiales bacterium
CACCGGTCCAGCCGGATGCAGACGGTGACGAGGAGCACCAGAACGGCGAAGAAGATCGGGGTGGGGCGGTTGAGGACAAGGACGTGGATACCGCCCCAGGCCATGGCCACGACGAGCAGGAGCGCCGGGGCGGTTCGCCGGAGCATCACGAAGACGAACGCGCCGAAACCGGCGGCCACTTCGGGCCAGCCGGTTTCGAATTGGTCGGGGCTCACCCGAATCAGCAGCGACCCGATGGCGACGGCGGTGAAGCCGATTGCGGCGTCGATGCGTCTCGGATCGGCTCGGATCCAGTCGGTCATCCGCGTGATCGCCGGGGTGGTCATGCGTCCCGCCGCTTGACGAGCCAGCCAGCCACGCCGAGCAGGCCGACGACCCAGGCGGTGAAGACGGCGTAGGCGGCGCCTCGGCTCAGCAGGTCGGGGTTGCTCACCTGCGTCATCATCGCAGCTCCGGCTTCGGAAGGCAGGTACTTCATGAAGACGTCGGTGAAGCTGTCGGGAAGCAGGTTCAGCAGGTTGGGGCCGATGAACACGCCACCGACGAGGGTGCCGATTCCACCGGCCGTCGACCGGAGGATGAAGCCGAGTGCGGCGCCGATCAGGCCGATTCCCACCAGGTAGAGGGTCGTGCCGAAGATGACGTCGAGCACGTCGGTCACTGCCGACGTGGCCTCGCTGCCGGCGTAGACGGCCTGACCAAGGACCACGGATGCGGTCACGGCGGCGAGTCCGACACCGAAGATCGAGGCGGAGAGGACCGCCGCTTTCGCTCGGATCACCCGTCCCCGTTTGCCGACGGCGGCGAACGCCGTGCGGATGAGCCCGGTCGAGTATTCGCCGGCGACGAACATCACGCCGAGGACACCGATGATCATCTCGCTGAGGCCGATGCCGCCGAGGGCGAGGTCGACCGGGTCGCTGAGCAGGGCGGCCGGGCCGGCAGGCTCGTCGGATTCGGCGACCGCCGAGAAGATCATGCCGAAGGCGACGGTGGCGAAACCGGCGGCGAGCAGCGTGACTGCGGTGGAGCGGACGGACCAGAACTTCAACCATTCGGCTTTGATCACGCCGATGGTGGGGACCTTCGGTGTGCGGGTTGCGGCGGCGGGGGCGGTGAGCGTGGTGGTGGTCATGATGGATTCGCTGCTTTCGTTCGGGGTGGTGGGAGAGGATGGGTTGGTGGTGAGGGTGGTGGTCATCAGGCCGCCGCCTCCATGCGGCTGCCGCCGTGGTATTGGACGGTGTCGTGCGTGAGGCTCATGAAGACGTCCTCCAGGGAGCGCTGCTCGGGGATCAGCGAGGTGAGTGCAATGTTGTTCGTCTGGGCGATGCGGCCGATCTCGCCGGAGGTCAGGCCGCGGACGCTGACCGTTTCCCGGTCGCCGGACACGATCTCGATGCCGTCGCCGCGCATCAGGCCGACGAGGTCGTCGAGCTGGTCGGCCCGGACCTGTGTCTTCTCTCCGACGGCCATCGCCCGCAGTTCGTCTGCGGAGATGTCCTTGATGAGCCGACCCTGTCCGATGATCACGAAGTGTTCGGCCATCAATTCCATCTCGCTCAT
The DNA here is from genome assembly GCA_937969565.1 of uncultured Acidimicrobiales bacterium. Taxonomy (GTDB): domain Bacteria; phylum Actinomycetota; class Acidimicrobiia; order Acidimicrobiales; family SHLQ01; genus SHLQ01. The sequence continues at coordinate 1,567 of CALBVR010000167.1, forward strand.
CAGGTGGGAGGAGACGAAGACGGTTCGGCCTTCATCGGCGAGGTTCTGGAGGAGGTGCCGGATCCAGAGGATGCCTTCCGGATCGAGTCCGTTGACCGGCTCGTCGAGCATGATCACGTCCGGGTTGCCGAGGAGGGCGGCGGCGATGCCGAGGCGCTGGCCCATGCCGAGCGAGAATCCACCGCTTCGGCGCTTTCCGACTTCGCCGAGTCCGACGATGTCGAGCACCTCATCGACCCGGGAGGTGGGAAGACCGTTGGTGAGCGCCAGTGCCCGAAGGTGATCGTGGGCCGAGCGGGTCGGGTGGACGGCGCCGGCGTCGAGGAGGAACCCGAGCGACGTGAGTGGGCGCCCATGTTCCCCCAATGGCAGACCATTGACCGTGGCCGTCCCCGATGTGGGGGAGTCGAGGCCGAGGATCATGCGCATCGTGGTGGATTTGCCGGATCCGTTGGGTCCGAGAAAGCCGGTGACGATACCGGGACGCACCGTGAAGGTGAGGTTGTCGACGGCGAGCGTCTCGCCGTATTGCTTGGTGAGGTTGGTTACTTCAATCATGCGTCCATCGTGCGGAATTGCCGGGCCGGGGTCGTCCCCCAGCGGGAGGCTTCCGATGTACTCCCGTTGGAGTAGTCGGCGCCGGTGGGTGGTGGCAGACTCGGCGGATGTCGAGCAGCCGATACGCCACCGCCGGTTGGCTGATGTTCGCCCTGTCGGGGCTTTTCTTCCTCGTCCCCGCAATCCGGAGCGCAGACTTCTGGTCGCTTGGCGCAGCGATCACCTGGCTGGTCGGCGTGGCGTTGTTTCTGCTCGACGGTCGATCCGAGGAGTGAGGTGCCCGAGGGCGACACGATTCACCGGACCGCCAACCGGTTGCGGCCGGCGCTCGCCGGGCAGGAGCTGACCCGGCTGTCGTTGCCGCGGGTGGCCGGTGACCGTCCTCGTCTCGGCGAACGCATCGTCGATGTTCGTGCGGTCGGCAAGCATCTGATGATCGACTTCTCGGGCGGTCTGACGCTCGAGACGCACATGAAGATGACGGGCGCCTGGCACCTGTATCGGGTCGGGGAGCGATGGCAGAAGGGCGGCCATCTGGCACGGGCCGAGGTGGAGGTCGACGGCTGGGTGGCGGTGTGCTTCTCGGCGCCGGTTGTGCAGTTGGGGCCGACCGGTTCGGTCGGTCGCAGCGACCTCGGCCCGGACCTGTGCACGCCGGATGCCGACATCGAGCTGGCCGTCCAGCGATTCGCGTCGCTGGCCGGTGACCTCGACGTTGCCGATGCGCTGCTCGATCAACGCATCGCCTGCGGCGTCGGCAACGTGTACAAGTCCGAAGTGCTGTGGGCGGAACGCATCAGCCCGTTCCGGCCCGCCGTAGAGATCGACGAATCGCTGCGGCGGCGCTTGTTGACCCGGGCCCAACGCCTCCTTCTCGCCAACCTCGGGCCCGGCCCGCGGACGACCGTTCCGGGAGGGTTGGCGGTCTACGAACGACGGGGTCGACCGTGCCGAGCCTGCGGGACCCGAATCATGTCCAGGAAGCAGGGTGAGCACGCCCGCAGCACGTATTGGTGCCCGCGATGTCAGGCGGACTGACGGCGACTACTCGCTGCTGATCGCATCGAGCACATTCATGCGACCGGCGATCAGCGCAGGGAACACGCCGGCAATCAGGCCGGTGATGGCCGCGACGATGATGTAGATGATCAGCTGGCCGGTCGGCACGCTCGTCGTGGTCACGATCACCTCGGGCATCTTGGATGTGGCGAGTACACCGAGTCCGATGCCGAGCACCACGCCCAGCAGACCGCCGAACGCCGCGACGATCACGCCCTCCCAACGGATGATGTGGCGCACCTGTTGTTGGATGGCACCGACCGCTCGCATGAGTCCGATCTCCCGGGTGCGTTCGAAGACGGACAGCGAGAGCGAGATGGCGATGCCGAGGATCGCGATGAGTGCGGAGAGGCCGAGGAGCACGTTGACCGTGGCCAGCGTCTGGTTGATCTGCGCTTCCTGCTGTTCGGCGAACTCGGATTTGTCCTGCGTGGTGATCGTCGGGAAGTCGTCGGCCAGCTCGCGTTCGATCGCGGCCCGGGCGTCGACGGAAGCGACCTGCTCGGCGGTGATGGCGGTGACGAAGAAGTCGCTGTCGGCCGTGAAGTGGCGGCGCCACAGGTCGAGGCTGATCACCCGCTCGCCGAACACGAAGCCGTCGCCGTAGATCGCCGCCACCGTGAGCTCTTCGACCTGCCCGTTGATGAACACGGCGAGGAAGGTGTCGCCCACGGCGAGGCCACGGTCCTCGGCGATCGCTTCTTCGAGGTAGACCGCATTCGGGCCGATCAACGACGGGTCGGTGTCCAGGTATTCGGGGTCGATGTGGGCGTCGACGGCATCGAAGTCCACCGCAAGCACCGAGTCGATGTCGATCGAGTCGGCGCCGATCTGGGTGGCGATGTCGTCGATGGCCTCGGGCCCGGCCTCGTCGTCGCCGAGTGCGGCGAACACGAGCGGAATGGCAGAACGCACGTCATCGGCGGTGAGCCCGTCGCCCTGCACGGCGAGGTAGCCCTGGAACGAGAAGCGATACGCCGAGACCGCCTCGATCTCCGGCAGGGCTTCCACCCGCTCGGCCACCTCGGGGGAGAAGGGGAGGCCCTGCGGCCCCGCCTGTGGTCCTTGGATGAGCCAGTCGGCGGTGATGGAGGAATCGAGTGCGTTGGTGACTGACGACTTGATGGAGTCGCCGATGACCGTGACCGCCGTGACGAGTGTGAGGCCGATCATCAGCGCCGTCGCGGTCGTCGCCGTGCGCTGGGGGTTTCTCGCAGCGTTCTCCCGGGCCACCCGGCCGGTCGTGCCCAGCGCGGCGGGGATCGTGCGGAGCAGCCCGATGCCAAGGATCAGCGGAAGGATCGGGATCGAGGCGATCGCCGCGAGGACCGTGACGATCCGGGCGATCCACTTGCGTCGAACCATGGTGGACAGCTTCCAAAGGCCGCCCGCGATCACACCGGCAACCAGCACCTGAATGAAGACCTGGAGGCCGAAGCCGTCAGCCAGGCCGGAATCGACGTCTGGCTCGAAGGCGAATGCCAGGAAGAGGAGCCCGCCGATGAAGCCGACCACAAGAAGGAGGCCGACGAGCCCGACGATGATCGACGTCGGCCAGTGGCCGAGCGCTCTCGACACCGGAGCGGCGAACAGCGGAGCCACCTGACTGGCACCGACGATCAACACGAGGGCGCCACTGCCGAGCAGACCGAACGTCTCACCGAGTCCGAAGTCGGCGACTGCCACGACCAGAAGCAGCGCCAGGCCGGTTGCGAGGAGCAGGAACGGTGCAAGCCGTGGTGCGATCCATCGGACGCCGAGCCACATGAGCAGCGTTGCGAGCAGCGGCAGGAAGAGCCGCGGAAGCCAACCGTCGAACACGAACGCCGGAATCATCACCAGCAGCCCGACGAGGATCGCAATGGCGCCTCGGGGCGGGTCGATCGTGACGTCGTCGGTACCGGCGGCTGCGCCTTCGTTGAGCGCGGCAAGCGGGGAGACGCTGCGGGCCCGTGCGGCCGCCGGGATGGCGGCCAGCACCGTGACGACGATGCCGACGAAGATGGCGTAGACGATGGTCAGCGGGTTGATCGGCAGCCCGGTGTCGCCGGGGAAGCCGAGCTGTTCGAGGGCGCTCCGAAGCAACAGGGCGAGACCCCAGCCGGCCGGAATGCCGACGATCGTGGCGAGCACACCCAGCAGAAATGCTTCGCCCAACATCATGTTGGTGACTTGTGTGCCGAAGGCGCCGACCGCCCGCAGCAGACCGAGTTCCTTGATCCGTTGCCCGAGGGTGATCGAGAACACGTTGTAGATGAGGAACGCCGAGACCAGCAGGATGATGACGGCGAAGACGAGCAGCACCGTCCGGAAGATGCCGAGGATCTGTCCGAAGCTGTCCTGGGCCTCCTCGATGAGCTCCGCCTGGCTGACCGCCACGAGGTTGTCGCCCTCGGCGGCGAGCACCGGTTGGAGCTGCGCGACGAGCTCGTCGGGGGTGGTTCCGTCTGCGGCGATGACCCGGATGTCGTCGTAGCCCTCGCCCCGGTTCAGCAGTTCGAGCGCAGCGCCCTCTTCGAACGCCAGGATCTTTGCCCCGACGGTGGCGTTGACCTCGGCATCGGCGAAGGAGAAGGTGCCGACGAGCACGAACTCCTCTGAGACGTTGGGCGCCTGAATCCGATACGAGTCGCCGATCACGAAGTTTCCGGCTTCGAACGTGTCCACGTCGGCGACGAACTCGTTTGCGGCCTGCGGTTCCCGGCCGTTGATGAGGAACAGTCGTGGGTTGGGTGTGCGCGATTCCCAGTTCAGTCCGATGTTCGGGCCATTTGCGAGCTGGACCTCTTCATCGGCATCGATGGGCACGACGCCGAACTCGATGATGCGAGGTTGCACGGCGGCGACGCCGTCGACCGCCTCGATCGTCTCGACGAGATCGGTGGGCACGACGGCAGCTTCCAGCCCGTCGCCGAATGGCGCGTCGTTCTGGACCGACACGTCGAATCCGGACTCGATGTTGCCGGCGAGGTCATCGAAGGTGTCGCGCAGGCCGTCCGTGAAGATGAACACCGCAGTGACGGCGGCAACGCCGAACACGATCGCAAGACCCGTGAGGACGTAACGGAGCGGCCGTTGGAGGAGGTTCTTCAGCGTCAGGCGTGCGAGCACACCCCGAACGTTAGTGGGCGGCCGTGACAGCCGGGGTCGACGCCGGGTTGACGACGCGCAGTGCGCGCGTTTCGCCGATCACCCCGGGGCGCACCGCGTTGACCAGACCGGCGCTGGCGACGCGTCGATTGTTGATGAGCATCATGTCGCCGCGGCCGGGTCGAACCGGGGCGAGGAGTTCGGGGATCGCGAGCACCTTGTCCAACGTGTCGAATGCCGTTCGGTGCGCGGCGGACAAGCGGACGTCGGCACTGTCATGGGTGTGTTCGATGCTGCGACGGTCGTAGCGGAACTGGAGGCAGCGAGATGACTTCTCGTATTGGAAGATTGGCGCGCGCAGCGATCCGACACCACCGGCAGACGGCCCGTGCAACACCGGCCGATACAGCGTGCGGAGTTCGTCGGGCGCATGGCGTTCGAGCTCGTCGTGCACGGCGGCCGCGTTCGCGAGGAGGAGCTCGTGCCCTGGTCGTGGGTCGCTCAACCGCACCGAGCCGATGACGTCGGGTACGAGCCCGTCCACCTGCACGGTCACGAGTTCCGCCGCCGGGGAGGCGATCGGATCGGGGAGCGGAAGGGGCCGGTGCGCCATCCCCAGCAGGCTGCAGAAGATCGAGAAGAGGCCTCGCCACTCGGCATCGGTGAGCGAATCGTGGATGGTCGGTCGAACCCACGTGATTCCGGAACCGACGGCGAGTTCGTCGCGAACCCGGCCGGCAAGGTGTTGCAGGGCCGGAAACTCCGTGTCGGTGACACGGTCGCCGGGTGCGCCCTGGTTGCGATCGAGGTGTTGCGTCACCTCGTCCAGCGCCTTCACCGGCAGCTGGAGGCGCCACGAATCGGAGCATCGCAGTCCTGCCGACGTCCATCCATCGACGATGGGGTTTTCTGGCGCGAATTCGGGTGTGCGCATGCGGCGGCCACTCCTCAACAAACGAGCCCGCAGCAGCGAACCTACACCGTTTGAACGCGGAGGGTGGCGTTGCCCGGATGAAATCGTCCATCGATTACGTTGAACCCGGTGATGCCCCGCTCCCACACCTCCGTCGGTTCGAGAACCCTTGGCGTTCTGGCACTGCTCGTGGTCGTCATGGGCTGCTCCTCCACGACGTCCGCCGACGAACGTGTCTCCGCTGCGCCAGACGACATCGGCAGGGCGACATCGACCACCACCACCACGACGACCACGACGATTCCGGATCGTCCGCCGGAGTTGCGAATGCCGTCGAGTGCGCGCGCAGAGATCGGGCAGACCTGGACCGATGCAATCGTTGCCTCTGATCCGGACGGCGACCTTGCGACCGTCGAAATCGAAGATGCCCCGCGGGGCTTCTTCCCGCTGACGAACTCGCGAGGTCTCATCACCGGATTCGAATGGCAGCCGGCCGAGGCCGGCCAGTGGTCCATGACGGTCGTGGCCACCGACCAGACCGGATTGGTCCAGCGGGAGGAGTTGCTCCTCATCGGTCGCCACCCCCGAGTCGGGGACCACGTGATGGCGATCGGCGGCTCCGTTGCTGCTGGGTTCGGTCGGGATCGAAGCGACTACTTCACCTCCGATGAATGCTGGCGGGGCGAGTCCATTGCCCACCCGACCCTCATGGTCGAACAGCTCGTGGCGGCCGGTGCGCTCGGTGCATCCACACAGTTCTCCATGGTTGCCTGCAGCGGACACGACGGACCCGCACTGCTGAACACCCCGGTGCGTGCCACCGACGGCGACGGTGATGTGCTCGACGGCGCCGCAAAGAGCCAGCTCGAATGGGCCGTCACCCTCAATCCGACCATCGTCACCGTGATGGCCGGAGCCGCGGACGCGCACCTTCTCGACCCCACACCGCTGCTGATCGAAGGAGCTGGAGGTGACCCCGAAGCGGCGCTCGACCGCACGTTGCTCGCCGAGCGACTCGACGCCTTCGACGACTCGCTCGACGAGGCGGTTGCCACGCTCATCACCTCGACCGACGCCCACATCGCATTGCTGACCTGGTACGACCCCACGGCCGTCGATCCCGTCGGTGTGGATGGCTGCGACGGCTCCTGCTTCCGGGCCGTCTCGGCCGAGCTGATCGATGAGCTCAACCAACGGATCCGGTCCGTTGCGCGCCGACATCCGGCGGCCCGTCTCACACTCGTGCAGCTCGACGACCTGGCGGTGGGTCGTGAGGCGCCCAACGGCCTCGGACCGGACATCCTCCGCGAAAACGGCCTCGGTCCGTTGCAGGGCATCGCCGACCGCTTCACCGGCGGAGGATCCCCATGGTGTGCCGACGACGATGGCCCCGACGACACGGTCATTTCCCGCCTCGATTGCGTCCATCCGAACGAAGACGGACAGCGGGCGATCGCCGAACGGGTTGCCCAAGCGCTGCTCGATCTCTAGAAAGAGGGTCGGCAGAAGAGGAGCCCGTTGTTCTCATCCATCACCGTCGGCCGTCACTTCGGCCCCTACTTCCTCGTGGATGTGTTGGGGAAGGGCGCCTCGGCGACGGTGTACGTGGGGCGCCGTTCCGACGATGTCGAGGTGGCCGTGAAGGTCCTCTCGACGTTTGCCATGGGCAACGCAGAGTTCCGACGGGCCGTTCCGCGGGAGTTCAATGCGCTGGAGAAGCTCGATCATCGCGGGGTCATCCGGGCACACAAGACCGGCACGATCGCCGACGTTCTGTTCATCGAACTCGAACTGGTGCGCGGCCCGACGCTCGATGGACTTCTCGAGCCCGGGAAGGGACTGCCCCTGCAGCGGTCCGTCGATCTGTGCGCAGCTGCCGCCGACGCACTACAGCACTGCCACGACCATGGTGTCGTCCACCGCGACGTGAAGCCATCGAACATCCTGATGCGCGACGACGACTCACCCGTGCTGTTCGACTACGGGCTGGCGCAGGATGCCGCCGACCCGGATGCGGAACCCGGCCGGCTCTATGCCACGCCCATGACGGCGTCGCCTGAGCAGGTGCGGGCGGAGGGCCCGGTCGATGGTCGAGCCGACGTGTATGCCCTGGGGATGACGCTCTACCGGTTGGCCGCCGGCAAGCTCCCGTTCTACGGAGAACGTATGGATCTCCTCCGCCTCCACGTCGAGGCCGAACCGCCAACCCCGTCGACCACCAACAAGGCGATCCCGCCAGAGCTCGACGCGCTCATCCTCCGGGCGATCGAAAAGTCGCCAGACGATCGCTTCGCCTCGGCGGCCGAGTTCGGTGTCGCGCTCCGTTCGCTCGATCCCGAGACGCTGGTCGAGAAGAAGGGTCGCTGGTACCGGAGGTGAACGGACGTGCCGAACAAAGTTCGGTTGGTTCACCCACGGAACGGAATCACGCACCTATTGTCGGCGCAATGACCACCGAACCGCAGGCGTCGATGCCGTCCCTCGAGGACTCGCCGACCGTGCTCGGTTGCGACGACTGCGAAGTCACGTGGCGCGATCATCCCGGAGCCCCGTGCTGGTTCTGTGGCGCTCCCGGTCATGTCATCCGTCCGGAACGCCTCGTTCTCGACTGACCCATCTTCAGGAGCATTTCCATGTCCAGCATTGCCTGCCCCCCGCCCGAAGGTTCCGCCGAGCGCGTCACCGAGTTCGCCGAAGCGCCTCCGATGTGCATCGATCCGGCCAAGACCTACACCGCCGTGCTCGACACGTCTTTGGGTTCGATGACGATTGCTTTGGACGCAGCGGCTGCGCCAAAGACCGTGAACAACTTTGTTGTTCTCGCCCGGTACAAGTACTACGAGGGC
>CALBVR010000168.1 GCA_937969565.1 uncultured Acidimicrobiales bacterium
CGCGCTGCCCGGCTCAACGACCGGCGCTACCGCAGCACAGGTCTGACCGCCGAGGACGCCGATGGCGCGGTGCCCGGTCTGCTCGAGTTCTTGTCGACACCTCGGTCGAAAACGGAGATCCTCGACCACCTTGCCGCCGCAGTCAGCGATGAGCCACGACTGTGGTGGGCCCTCAAGACGTTCGCTCCACTGGTCCATGCGCCAACGGGGCGGCCGTGGTCGTTCGACTCTGCGCCCCGCTATGAACGAGCGCCCACGCTCGATCGCCCACCGGCCGAAGATGCCATCCGGTCGCTGGCGCATCGCTATCTGTCCGGGTTCGGGCCCGCGTCGGTGGCCGACTTCGCACAGTTCAGCCTGCAGCCCATGTCGGTCGTCGGGCCGCTGTTCGACACGATGTGCGACGAGCTCGTCACCCACACCACGATCGACGGCCACGAACTCTTCGACCTCCCCGACGCCCCCGATCTTCCCGACCCCGGCACGCCAGCCCCTCCACGGCTGATGGCGATGTGGGACAGTACCCTGCTCGCCTACCGCGATCGGAGCCGGATGATCCCCGATCGACATCGGTCGCACGTCATCCGTCGCAACGGTGACGTGCTCCCGACCGTCCTCGTCGACGGGAGAGTCGCCGGCGTCTGGAACGTCGGTCCGGATGGCATCGAGATCGGCGCGCTCGAACCGATCGACGCCGACAGTTGGGAGGTTCTGGACCACGAAGCGCGACAGCTCCTCGAGGCGTTGGCCGACCGTGACCACAACATCGGCGGACGGACCGCGAGCTGGTGGCCGAAGCTCCCGATCAGCTCAACGCACACCGTCGCGCTCTGAACCGCCCGGAAGTAGCCTCGGCGAATGGGCCGCTCGTTTCAGATCACCTTCGACTGTCTGAGCGTTGACGCGCAGGCCGCGTTCTGGGCTGCTGCGCTCGGCTACGAGGTCGAGTCGCCGCCGGACGCGGCTGTGTCCTGGGTCGAGTTCTTCGAATCCCGTGGGCTGCCCGCCCCAGAGCCAGACTCGTTTGCGCTGCTCAGCGATCCGGACGGCAAGGGTCCGCGGTTGTATTTGCAGCGAGTGGCGGAGCCGAAGGCGGCGAAGAATCGGATGCATCTCGACATCGAGGTTCCAGCGGTGGAACGACGGGCGGAGATCGATCGACTCGTTGGGCTCGGAGCAACGGAAGGGCCGGAACACACGATGAACCCGGACGATCCCGACGCCTATTGGGTCGTGATGCGCGACCCCGAGGGCAACGAGTTCTGCATCGGCGGCTGAACGGCGCAACAAGGCGGACGGTCACGGGGTGCGAAGGGAGTTCCTCATCGACGTCAGATGAGCCCGGATCTCGTCCGGGGTTGCCCCGCCGCCGAGCATGACGGCAAGTCCGAGCGAGGTGGCGACCAGGTTGTTCGCCATGTCGTGAACCAGGCGCGACTCTATCTCGCCCAGTTCGACTGCCCGTTCCAACGCGGCGACGAAACCCTGACGCATTGCTTCGCGGTGATGGATGCCGAGCTGGACGATCGCCGGTTCGGTCGTTCGTAGCTCCGTGGCGGTATTGACGGCGAGGCAGCCTTGAATCTCCTGCTGTTCGACTTGTGTCTCCACTTCGAAGAAGAAGTCGTCGATGTCGGCGAGGCCGCGCGAACCGTTGAGCAGCGCGTCCTCGACTGTTTCGCAATGGCCGGCCAGGTAGCGTTCGAGCGCTTTCTCGTACAGGGCGTCCTTCGATCCGAACGCGCCATACAAGCTCGACTTGCTCAGCCCGGTGTGCTCGACGATGTCGCTGACCGACGTTGCGCCGTATCCCTTCTGCCGGAAAAGGTTGACGGCTGCGTCGAGAACTGCGTCGGAGTCGAACTCTCGTGGACGTCCGATCGGGGAGGCGGAATCGCGGGCCAACACGTAGCCAATGCTACTGCTTCGTCGCAGATTCTGGAACTTTCGGTCCGTAAGTGCGTTCTTCCCGCTAGCGTCTTTCCGGACCGAACATTCCAGAAGGAGTAGTGTTATGGCGACGACCGAATTTCAGGGACGAACTGCCCTCGTCACTGGGGCCAATTCCGGCCTCGGCTTCGAGGCCGCCCGGCAGCTCGCGGAGCTCGGCTACGAATCGGTTGTCCTCGCGTGCCGCACCCAGCAGAAGGCTGACGTCGCCAAAGCTGAACTGGCTCAACTCACGGGTGTCGATCCGTTCTCGACCCTCGTCGTCGACGTGGCCGAGATCGGCTCGTCGCGGGCAGCCGCAGGCGAGCTCGTCGCTCGCGGTGTGGGGTTTGACTCGGTGTTGCTGAACGCCGGTATGGTCCCCAACGCACTCGACCGCACCAGCGATGGCATCGAGATGGCGTTCGCCTCTTCGCTCGTCGGTCACCACGTCGTCACTGCCGAACTCTTGAACGCCGGTCTTGTCAACGACGGAGGAGTCGTCGTGTTGGTGGGCTCTGAAGCTGCCAACGACGACTTGCCCAAGGCAATGGGGATGAGCGTCTACGACTTCGTTCGAGGTGAGCCATCGAAATTCGGGGCGACCCCCGAGGAGGCCATGCGCAACTTCGCCCGAGCCGAAGGCTGGTCTGGCTTCGATGGCAATCGACAGTATTCGTCGACCAAGGCGTTTTCGGCCTGGTGGTCCGCCGCAATGGCCCGACGTCATCCCGGGGCGGTGAGCTTCCACACCGTGTCACCCGGATCGAACCTGGGGACGAACGCCGCCCGTCATGTCACTGGTCCCCTGAAGTTGATGCTCGGCGTCATGGGAAAGATCGGTCGGTACGTCGGGATGGATCAGCCGGTCGACAAGGGCGCACGCCGCTACATCGATGTTCTTCACGGCAACGACGGGCCCTACCGCAACGGTGCGACCTACACCTCGCGACCCAAGAAGCTGACCGGCCCGCTCGCCGAGTCGAAGGCCGACCATCTCCTCGTCATTGAGCGGCAGGAGGAGGCGCTCCGAGTGGTCGACGAGCTGGCGGGAGTGGAACGTCCCGCCTCCTAACCGCCGGAGGTCGCCAGGGCGAAATTCTGGACGTGACCCCGTCCACCCGCGGGCTGATCATCGTTCAGTCGTCGACTGATCGGCAACAATGGTTGTGATGAAGCACGCACTCACGATTCCGCCCTACGGCGAGCTGGCGGACCCGTCGGCGCTCGTCGAACTCTCGGTGGCCGCTGAGAAGGCCGGGTGGGATGCGGTCTTTCTCTGGGACCACGTGCTGCGCCGGCCGGGCGATCCGCAGGAGACGGCCGACCCGTGGGTGGCCATGGCCGCCATGGCGGTGGCGACGGAGCGAGTCCGGCTGGGTCCAATGGTCACGCCGATCACCAGGCGTCGGCCGATCAAGCTGGCTCGTGAGTGCACCACGCTCGATCACCTGTCGGGCGGACGGCTCACGCTCGGGCTCGGCCTGGGTGTGGACACGACCCGTGAGCTCAGCGCCTTCGGCGAAGTCGTCGACGCACGGGAACGAGGTGCCCGCCTCGATGAGGGCGTCGAGCTGCTGTGCCAGATGTGGTCGGGCGAAGAAGTCGATTTCCACGGAACACACTTCATGGCCGACAAGGTCACCGTGCTTCCCCGTCCGGTTCAGCAGCCCCGGATCCCGATGTGGTTCGCGTCCCGCGGCGAAGCACGCAAGCCTGTGCGGCGAGCGGCCCGGTACGACGGGCTGTACCCGATCGAAGTCACGGAGGCCTCGCTCCGTGCCGCGCTGGACCTCGTTGTCGAAGAGCGGGGCTCGCTCGACGGGTTCGACGTGATCGTGCGGCCATCGCCCGAGCTGTCCTACCAACTGCTGGAAGACCTCGGCGTCAGTTGGGCAATCATGGGCACAGCGCCCGGGGACATGGCGATCTTCGACATCGCCGCCAGCTCACCGGCCGATGTCTTCGCAGACGGCGCCTGACGAGCCAACGCCCGTCGAGTCGACGACGCCTGGGTGAAAGTGAGACGCGACCCCTTCACCCGCGGTCACAGGGCGTTGCGCCTGCTGCAGAATTGGTGGCATG
>CALBVR010000169.1 GCA_937969565.1 uncultured Acidimicrobiales bacterium
CTGGCTCAGGATTGCGCGATCGATCTCATCCACCGCAGCCAATGCTACAAATGCCTACTCCCGCGATCCAGAACGCCAGCACCTGCGAACCAGCTTCCGGCATGATGGTGACAGGACCCCGCAGTACGAGACCGTCTGGCCCCGATCCCCGCAAGGGGTGCAGCAACAACGATGGGCGCCACGCCTCGACTCACTGGACAATGCCCGGGTCGCCTTCCTGTGGGACTACCTGTTCCGCGGGGACGAGCTCTTCCCGGTTCTCGCAGACGAGCTCCGTCGCCGACACCCGACCATCGACATCGTTGGCTACGAAGAGTTCGGCAACCTCCACGGCGCCGACGAGAAGATTCGCCTGGCGCAGCTACCATCCGAGCTGCGGGATCGGGGCGTCGACGCCGTCGTCTCCGGGATGGGTTGTTGAGGCAGCTGCACGCCCGCCGTGATGCGGGCCGCAATCGCCGCCGAGAGCGCCGGCATCCCGTCGGCCTCGATCGTTTGCGAGGGGTTCGCCGGCCAAGCGGCGGCGACCGCAAGGGGCATCGGCTACGACGGGCTCCCCCTCGCCGTGACCATCGGCCACGTCGACGCCCAGTCGCAGACCGAGATGATCGAGAACTTTCTGTCGGAGACAGTCGACGCCATCATTGCCGGCCTCACCGACCCAACTCCCCCCACGGGCAATGAAGCGAGCACAGAACACGCCGCGCTCGAAATTGCCGCAATCGGCACGCTCGACGAGATCAACGACCGGTTCACCGAGCTCGGCTGGAGCGACGGAAACGCGATTCTCCCTCCGACCATCGAGCGGGTTGAACGCTTCCTCGACGGTTCAGGCCATGACCCCTGGAAGACGCTCGGAATCGCGCCGTCGTCAGGCCGCGATCTGACCGTCTGGTCGATTGCCGTGAACGCCGTCATGGCGGGCTGCCAGCCGGAACACCTTCCCGTCCTGCTGGCGCTGACCGAGGTGCTCGCCGACCCGGCCTATGGGGCCGAGCATTCCGGCAATACGACCGGCGCCGATGCGCTGATCATTCTCGATGGACCGAACGTCGATGCGCTCGGATTCAACTCGGGCGCGGGAGCACAGCGTGAAGGCACACGAGCGAACACCGCCGTCGGTCGATGGCTTCGCTTGTACCTGCGAAATGTCTTCGGGTTCACGTCGGACGAGCTGGACAAGGCGACATTCGGAAACCCAGCCCGGCCGGTCCTGGCCGAAGATCAGAGCTGTCTCGACGAGATCGGCTGGCCGTCGATCGCACAACAGCTCGGCGGCTCCGCCAACGTGGACGCGGTCACCGTCGCCCGCATGAACAGCGGGATCATGATCGGCAGCGTGTTCGGCTCGACCCCGGACGAGATCGTGCCGTATCTCGCCAACGGGTTGACACGTTCTGCGGGGTGGGACCTCACCCACCTCCACGGCTTGGGCCAGGACCAGTTCCAACCACTTCTGGTGCTTTCGCCCTTGCTGGCGCGGACCTTCGCGGCGTCCGGCTGGAACCTCGATCGCGTGCAGCTGACCCTCTTCGATCACGCCCGCATTCCCGCCACGTTGTTCGAACGGTTCATCGGCGAATGGTCGAACCTGACGGCGGGCCGTCGACGGCTCGTCGACCTGGCCCGAGAGGGGGACCTCCCCGACGTGTTCGGCGTGTCCGACGACCCGGAGCGGCTGGTTCCAATCGTGACCCGACCAGAGCGCATTCGGGTTGCGGTCAGCGGAGACCCGAACCGGGCGAACGCGTTTGCCTTCAGCAATGACGGCCCGCACGGGTGGTGGACAACGAAGCCGATCGACCACACGCCGGCGAGCGACCTCGTTTGCAACATCGGGGGTGCCTGCACCCCTCCCGGCTGAGACACGACGGCCATCGGCTGCACCACAGATCGTGTCGTACGATTCGACATGGACTGGATCCAGCGAATCACCGACAACACCGCCGCCCTTGCGGACATCGTGGAGCGACACGAGCCGTCACTTCGGGTTCCCAGCTGCCCGGACTGGGACCTTTCCGACCTCGCCTGGCACTTACTCGAGGTTCAACACTTCTGGACCTGGATCATTGCGAATCGGCCCGTCGACCCTTCCGGCTATGCCGCACCAGATCGCCCCGCGGCCGAAGCGCTCCCAGCTGGCCTTCGCTCGGGATGCGCCGAGTTGGCCGGGGTGCTCTCCGACGCCGCGCCCTCCGACGCGGCGTGGAGCTGGGCGGACGACCAGACGGTGGGCTTCACCCTTCGACGACAGGCGCACGAATCCTGGATCCACCTCGTGGATGGGGCATTGGCGAGCGGCGAGGAGGTACCGATCGCAGACACCATGTTCGCCACCGATGGAATCGAGGAGTTCTTCGCCAACAATGTGGCGGCGTCGATTCCTGGATGGGCGAGCTTCGAGCCGACGAGCCAGCACATCACGCTTGAGACGGCAGAGGGTGCAAGCTGGACACTTCAGTTCGGACGCTTTCGGGGCGAGTCACCTTCCGGCACGACCTACGACGATGACTACTGCCAGGTCGCAGCGGCGGCGAGCGACGCGACCGTTCGAGCAGAGTCGCCGACGCTGCTCCGCTGGCTGTGGGGAAGGGCCGACGACAATGACGTGACGGTGGCCGGCAATCGGGAACTCAGCACGCGATTGCGCGTGATCGCCACGCAGGGTTCCCAGTGACGAACTGCCAGCACCCCATCAACCTGAGGGCCCAAACCAATCAAACCACGAAAACTTGACACCATTTCAATTGCCCCTTATCTTTAAGGCATGACTTCGAACCGCTATCAGATGAGGATTCACAACCACACCGAGACGGCCCTTGCCGGCCTTCTCCTTCCGGGCGAACAGATCGAGGCCGTCGTCGCCCAGGGCGGACCAGCCTTCGCCTACGCGATCTGGTCCCGCCTGCTGCCATTCGCCAGCGTCGTTGGCGGCGCAATCCCTCACCTCGTGGTCACCAACGAACGACTGCTCCTGTGCGACTTCGGCCGCGGCTTCCCTGCGAAGGTCGATGCTCAGGTCGCCCCAGCCACCATCACAGCGGAGCGCATCCGCCGCCCCGGGGAGACGGTGAACTTCGCCCAGTCGGCCCGACAGATGGATGAGCCCAACCGGCTACTGAACCCGAAGGCGATTCGGATCGACGAGTCGACCACGTTCTGGCCTGCCCGTGGCTGGACATTCGAGACCGCTGCCGCCTGACCCGGCGGCACCAAGACATGGGGCCTGGCGCTTCTCCCCCTCCAAGGTGCCAGGCCCCATCAACATCGCATCGTGCCTGGCACCTTCGACCTCCGAAGGTGCCAGGCACCTTTTTGTACGAAACGTGCCTGGCACCTTTGAGGGCCGGAGGGGCCTGGCACCTTTTGGGCCCAAAGGTGCCAGGCACCATTGAGATGAAGGCTCCGGGTCAGAGGAAGAGGCGCTCGAGGACCCGGTAGCTGGCGAGGGTCAGGGTGCCGGTGAGGTCGAGGTCGACGGAACGGCTGAAGAAGTCGTCGACCGGTTGGTCGATTGCGATGGCACCGATGTCGACCCGGGGATCCCGTTCGATCCGATGCACGACGTTGGCCAGATGCGCCTCGAGGAACGCCTCACCGTTTGCGTTGATCGTGGCCGCCTCCATCGGTGCACCATCGGACACGATCAGGAGCAGCTTCTTCGGTTCGGGACGATCGAGCAGTCGCCGGTAGGCCCAGGCAATGGCCTCGCCGTCGACCCCCTCACGGAAGTGCTGAGTTCGCATCATCGAGGCCGTCGACAGCCGCGACCGCTTCCATGGCGTGTCCGCATCCTTGTAGACGATGTGGCTCAGCTCGGCGAGACGACCCGGATCCTCGGGTTCCATCGCCCGACGCCATTCGCGCAGCGGCTCGCCGCCGTTCCAGGCGTTGGTCGTGAACCCGAGGATCTCGCTGGTGGCGCCGGCGAGGTCGAGGGCCCGCGCCAACGTGTCGACCAGTACGGTCACCGTCTCGTGCCGTTGCCGCTTCATCGAGCCGGAATTGTCGATCAGGA
>CALBVR010000170.1 GCA_937969565.1 uncultured Acidimicrobiales bacterium
CGCACCAGCGACGAGATCATGGCCGCATTCGACACCTGGTCAGCGCACGCCGCCCACCGCTGACCGGCACCGAATGGGCCGATACCGTAGCGTCGGACGATGGAACGCATCGACGTGACTCGTGCCGATGGCGCACGAATGACGATCTCCGCCATGGGCGAAGGCCCCCGGCTGCTCTGCATCGCGGGAGGACCGGGCCGCAGCGCCGTCTACCTGGGCGATCTTGGCGGGCTCACGACAACCCGAACGCTGATGATCGCCGACGCCCGCGGAACCGGCCGCTCGGACGATGCTGTCGATCCCACCGGTTGGCGGGTCGCTGAAGTCGCGAAGGATCTTCCCCTCGCCGCCGCCGCAGTCAGCGCCGGGCCCGTCGACGTGCTCGCCCATTCCGCCGGATCCTCCGCCGCGCTGCTCTTCGCTGCGTCACACCCGGAGCGAGTCAACCGCCTCGTGCTCGTGACGCCAAGCGCCCGCGGACTTCCCGATGGAACCTCCGACGCCGATCGGATCCGCGAGACCCGTAGAGCCGAACCGATCGTCGCAGAAGCAATCGCTGCTCGCGAACGCCTGCTCGCCGGGGCCGAACCCGACGAAGTCGATCAACTCGTCGCGCTCATGAACCCGATGTTCTACGGGCCGTGGACCGAATCGGCCCAGCAACACGCCGATGCGGAAACATCGCAGGTCAACCCGACCGCGCGGTCGGAGTTCTACAGCGAGGCGTTCACGCTCGACGCTGTCGCTCCGAGACTCGCCGCCTGCACCGCTCCCGTCCTCATTCTCACCGGCGCCCTCGACTGTGCAACCGGAGTTTCCACGGGGGATCACATCGCCTCACTGTTTCCCACGGCCGCCCACATGACGCTCGATGGGTGTGGACACTTCCCGTGGGTCGATGCGCCGGCACAGTTCTACGCAGCCGTCGACGGTTTCCTGCAAGCCTGAGGGCGCTCGCCGGAGCGATTGGCCGGCTGTTCAGTCCTCGATCGCTTCAACGTACCGGTCCCAGACGAGGCGGTGGTAGAAGCGAGAGATGTCCTCCAACGGGGCCACGTAGCGCATCTCGTTCACCCGGCCGCTCGCCATGTTCCGCTGGATGACGGACACCACTTCGGCGTCCTCGTCATACGTCTGGCTCCAGAGCTTGGCCCACTCCTCCACCCGGGCCGGGTCCGCCCCGTCCTCGGCAAAGTAGTCGGCCACGAACGTGCAGGAGGACGGCGAGTTCGGCACGATCCGGGCGGCAACCATGAAATCGTCCTGCTGGATGAACTGGGTGCCCGGGAAGGGCTGCAACGACCGATAGCCGCCACCCACCAACGCGCCGTCGCTGCGCTCGGCAGCAGCGAACTTCGCTGCATAGAAGTTGGGTGCCATCTCGGTCTCGTACAGACCGTCGCGCACGTCGTAGGCGGCCCCGAACGACTGCGAATGCAACGTCGGGCAGTGATAGCACTCGGTTCCGTTGTCGTACCAGAGCTTCCAATTCGAGGCTTGGGTGACTTCGTACCGGGAGAACGGCACGTACCGGTCTTCCTCGAACGAGATTCCGATGGTCTCGCACACCTGCCGGATCCCGGGGTTCGAGTCTTCGAACGAAGCGGCGTTCGGGTCCGGGTTGACGAACACGGCCTGGGCGAACGTCTCGACGGAGACCGGTTGCAGGCCCAGGTCCCCCATGTTGTCGACCGAACCATCGGGAGCGTTGCCGATTCGCACGAGGGTGCCGTCGAGGTCGTAGATCCAACCGTGGTAGCGGCACTGCAGCCGGGAACAGCTGCCATCGCCACTGGCCACCTCGAACCCCCGGTGCCGACACGCATTCACGAAGCCGTGAAGCTCGCCGTCCCGGTGGCGGGTGACCACCACAGGCGTCCGGCCGATCGTTGCGGTCACGAACGAGCCCGGCTCGCGAAGTCGATGCACCGGCGCCAGGTACTGCCATGACCGGTCGAAGATGGCCTCCATCTCGAAGTCGTGCACGGCCTGATCCAGGTAGGTGTGCACCGGCAGATTGAGGCCGGCCGCCAGCCGGGCCTCCACCGCATCGCGGTCCAGCCCCAACGACGAATAGGTGTGCGTTCGCATCGAGTCCCCCGATCGTTCTGCGATGTCGACCAGTCGTAGCACTCGGCCGCCGAGCCGGTCCATCTGTCAGACTGGAGCCATGAGCAAACCCTTTCGTTTCGGCCTTCAGGTTCGCGGTCCCATCGAGGGCCATTCGTGGACCGACACCGCTCGCATGGTCGAGGACCTCGGCTACTCCTCGCTCGTCGTGCCCGACCACTTTCACGACCAGCTCGCTCCCATCGCCGCGCTGTCGGCCGCTGCAGCCGTCACCACCACGTTGAAGGTCGGGGCGTTGGTGTTCGGCAACGACTACCGCCATCCGATCATTCTCGCCAAGGAGATGGCCACACTCGATGTCCTCTCCGAGGGCCGTCTCGAGTTCGGCATCGGCGCCGGATGGATGCGCACCGACTACGAACAGACCGGCATGGACTACGACGCTCCGGGCGAACGCATCGAACGCATGCAGGAGAGCCTCGACGTCATTCGCCGCTGCTGGGCCGAGGGCGCCGCCGACTACGACGGCACCCACTACCAACTCTCCGGCTACGACGGACAGCCGCTCCCCCACGCCCCCGGCGGTCCTCCGATCATCATCGGCGGCGGTGGCCCGCGCATGCTCGGTGTGGCCGCCCGCAACGCCGACATCGTCGGCATCACCGCCAACCTGCGGTCCGGTGAGATCGGCAGCGACGCCATCGCCGATTCCATGCCTGAGGCCTACGACGCCAAGGTGGCCCGGGTAAAGGAGGCCGCCGGCGACCGGTTCGACCAGATCGAGCTCAACTCGCTCACCATGCAGACCTCGATCACCGACGACCGGGACGGCCAGCTCGCACTGTTCGCCGAGCTGTTCGGGATGCCCACGGAGGTCGTGGCTCAGAGTCCGGCACTGCTCGTCGGCAACGTGGACCAGATCTGCGAG
>CALBVR010000171.1 GCA_937969565.1 uncultured Acidimicrobiales bacterium
CAGACCCTCATGCGGGAGGCAACCGCACTCGAAGCGACCGCGCTCGCCGAGGCCGGCGACCTGACCGACCTCGTCGATCACCTCCGCAGCCTCACCGCCACCGTCGAAGCCCAACTCCGGGAACGCACCATCGAGGCCGCCCGTGCCGGCTGATCACCACTCAGGAGCATCGTGATGACCAACTATGACCCCGGGGTACCGGCACAGCGCCGGCCGTTCGCCCTCCAGCAATGGATCGACGACCACCGAGACGAACTGCGACCGCCGGTCGCCAACAAGCAGGTCTGGCGCGAGGCCGACATGATCGTGATGATCGTCGGCGGCGGCAACGAACGCAACGACTTCCACGACGACCCTCGCGAAGAGTTCTTTTACCAGATCAAGGGCGACATGGACCTCTGGATCTGGCCCGAGCACGGCGTCGAGCCGTACCGGATGCCCATCAAGGAGGGCGAGGTCTACCTGCTCCCGCCACGACTCCGGCACTCCCCGCAACGCCCGGACCCGGACTCGATCGGCCTCGTCGTCGAGTACCAACGCGACATCGGCGAACTCGATGGCTTCGAATGGGCCTGCACGAACTGCAACCGGGTCGTGCACCGCGTGGAACTGCAGGTTCAGGAGATCGACAAAGACCTTCCCCCGCTGTTTGCCGCGTTCAACGAGGACCTCGAAGCCCGAACCTGCCCCCACTGCGGAACACTTCACGCCGGCAAGGACGGCCGACTGTGACAACGGCAGCGGAGCTCGACGCGGCCGACCCACTCGCCCCGTTCAGGAAGGAGTTCGAACTTCCCGAGGGCATCTACTTCGTCGGCAACTCGCTCGGGGCCCTCCCCCGCGCCGCTCGCGACCACGTCGCCACCGAGTTCGACCGGTGGAGCTCGCTCGGCGTGGAGGGCCACTTCACTGGAGCGCTTGCGTGGAAGGACTACCACGAGCTCCTGACCGGGCCGCTTGCCGACCTGGTCGGCGCTCGCCCGGCTGAGGTGGTGGCGATGAACGCCCTCACCGTCAACCTGCACCTGCTGATGATCAGCTTCTACCGGCCGACGCCAACGCGCCACAAGCTGCTGATCGAGGCCCATGCCTTCCCGTCCGACCACTTCGCCGCCGAGTCACAGATTCGCCAACGCGGGTTCGATCCGACTCAATCGCTCGTCGTCCTGTCGCCGCGCGAAGGCGAGGAGACGCTGCGCACCGCCGACATTCTCTCGACGATCAGCGAACACGGCGACGAGCTGGCGCTCGTCCTGCTGCCGGGTGTGCAGTACTACACCGGACAGGTCCTGCCGATGGCGGACATCGTCGAGGCGGCGCACGGCGTCGGAGCGACCGTGGGGTTCGATCTTGCCCACGCCGTCGGCAACGTCGAGCTCGCCCTGCACGATTGGGACGTCGACTTCGCTGCATGGTGCACGTACAAGTACCTGAACAGCGGGCCCGGAGGAGTCGCCGGTGCCTACGTGCACGAGCGCCACGTCGCCGACCCGGACCTCCCAAAGCTGTTGGGCTGGTGGGGAACGAATCCAAGCACCCGCTTCGAGATGGCAACCGAATTCGATCCGATCCCCACGATCGAGTCATGGCAGCTGTCCAACGCTCCCATCCTGCCGATGGCGACGTTGCGGGCATCGCTGGACATCATCGACCGTGCAGGCGGAATGCCGGCATTGCGCCGCAAGTCGGAGCTGCAGATCGCCCACTTCGATCGCCTGTTGGAGGAACGACTCGCTGGCCGGGTCGTCAACCTCACCCCCGCTGCGATGAACGAGCGAGGATGCCAGTACGCCCTCCAGGTCGTCGGCGGGAACGGTCGCCATGTCTTCGAGCAGCTCGAAGCCGCCCGTGTCCTCTGCGACTGGCGCGAACCCGACGTCATCCGCGTGGCCCCGGTGCCCCTCTACAACACGTTCGACGAGATCGACCGCTTCGTCGACATCCTCGACGAGGTGACCCGATGAGGCTCGAGGACGCTGGGCGCCTCGTGATCGTCGGCGCCGGTCAGGCAGGCGCCCTGCTCGCGCTGTTGCTCGGCCGCGCCGGACACCAGGTGGCCGTATACGAAAGCCGTCCCGATCTGCGACGGGTCGACATCGACGCCGGTCGTTCCATCAACCTCGCCCTCGCCACCCGAGGCATCGTCCCGCTGATCGACGCCGGAGTCATCGCCGACGTGGACGCCATCACCATTCCGATGCGCGGTCGGATGGTTCACGCAGCCGGCGACCCGACGCCCGACCTCCAGCCATACGGCTCCCATCCGCACGAAGTGATCCACTCGGTCTCACGTACCGACCTCAACGCCATTCTTCTCGACGCGGCGGAAGCGACCGGCAACGTCCACATCGAGTTCGATGCCCGGATCGATTCCGTCGATCTGGAGGCCTCGGAGCTGCGGTTCACCGGCGGCCGGACCGAACCCTTCGGAGTGGTCTTCGGAGCCGACGGCGCCGGTTCGCGGGTTCGCAAGGGCATGGCTGCCGTGGGTTCCTGCGAGTTCGCCACCGAATGGCTCGACCACGACTACAAGGAGCTCACGCTCCCGCCGGGCCCGAACGGAGCGCATCTCCTCGACCCCAATGCCCTCCACATCTGGCCGCGGGGCGAGTTCATGTTGATCGCCCTCGCGAATCCAGAGGGTGACTTCACCGTGACGCTCTTCGCCCCCAAGACCACGTTCGCCGATCTCGCGGACGCGTCCGACGTCGACCACTTCTTCGACAAGGAGTTCCCGGGCTTCGCCCGCCTGGTTCCCGACCTCGCCGACCAGTTCCTGCAGAACCCCACTGGCCCACTCGGCACCATGCGGGCCACGGGCTGGAGCCACGAAGGCCGGGCGGTGATCGTCGGTGACGCCGCCCACGCGATCGTCCCGTTCCACGGTCAGGGCATGAACGCTGCCCTCGAGTCGGTGCGAATCCTCGATCGACACATGCGAAGCCAGCCCGACGACCTCGATGCGGCCTTCCGGGCATTCGAGGCCGAGCGGAAGCCCGATGTCGATGCAATCGCCGACATGGCGCTGAGCAACTACGTCGAAATGCGGGCCGGGGTGATCGACCCGAACTACCTGGCCAAGCGTGAGCTCGCACTCGAGCTCGAGCAACGACACCCGGAGCACCTTCGGCCTCGCTACAACATGGTGATGTTCTCCACGATGCCCTACGCCGAGGCGCTGTCGAGAGCGACAGCCCAATCAGCGCTCATCGACGCTTCCCTCGAGGATCCGACCATCGACATCGACGCCAAGGTCCGTGCCCTCGCTCCCCTTCCACCCAACGACCCCCTCGCCGATCCAACGGCGCTCTCGATCTCATGAGCCTTCCCTTCGAAAACGACGACAACTTCACCTACGGCAACTACCTGATGATCCCCGAACTGTTGGCGCTGCAACAGTGCGTGTCGATCGACGAGGACACCGGTCTGCCGGAGCACGACGAAACGCTGTTCATCATCATCCATCAGGTCTACGAACTGTGGTTCAAGCAGATGCTGCACGAACTCGATCACATCGTGAGCCTGCTGAACGCCCACAAGGTCAACGCCGCCCGCCATCACCTCAAGCGGGTGCTGAAGATCCTCAAGACGCTGGTCGGCCAGATCGACGTGCTCGAGACGATGACGCCAGCCGAGTTCGCAAGCTTCCGCAACTTCCTTGCGAATGCCAGCGGCTTCCAATCGGCACAGTTCCGGGAGCTCGAGTTCGTTCTCGGCGTGAAGGACCGGATTCAGCTGGACTGGTTCACCGGCGCCGAGGGCGAGCGGCTCGCCGCCCGCTACGACGCTCCGACGCTGTGGGACGCGTTCGTCAACGTCCTTGCTCGGGACGGCTTTGCCGTGCCGGCCGAGGTCCTTGACCGCGACGTTCGGCAACCGATCGCCGAGAACGCCGCGCTGCAGGCGACCATCGTCGAACGGTACGCCGACGAGGCGTTCGCCGGCCTGTGCGAGACGCTCACCGATCTCGACGAAGGCCTCCAGGAGTGGCGCTACCGCCACGTGATGATGGTGCGTCGAACCATCGGCACCAAGCCCGGCACCGGCGGCTCGGACGGCGCCGCCTACCTCGCCACCACCTTGTTTCAACCGGCGTTCCCCGACCTGTGGGCCATCCGGACCGCGTTCTGATTTCGAAGGAGAGACCCGAGTGCACACCTATCCGGAGCTGAAACTCCACATCGACGGCGAGTGGCGGACCACCGCTGAGAGCTTGCCGGTCGTCAACCCGGCCACGGAGCAGGAGATCGGTCGCGTGCCGATCGCCACCACCGCCGACCTGGACGACGCGCTCGCAGCTGCGGCGGCCGGCTTCGAGCGTTGGAGCCAGACGTCGCCCAAGGAGCGCTCCGACCTCGTCCGAGCGGCCTCCGCGCTGATGCGCGAACGGCAGGATGAGATCGCCCACTCGATCACGCTCGAGCACGGCAAGCCCTTCCGTCAGGCTCAGCTCGAGGTGATCCGCGGCTGCGAGTTCTTCGAATGGGATGCAGGCGAAGCCGTTCGCACGTACGGTCGCGTGATTCCAAGCGGACCCGGCGTGAAGTACATCGTGCACCACCTGCCGATTGGCCCGGTCGCAGCATTCTCGCCGTGGAACTTTCCGATGAGCCAACCGGCGCGCAAGATCGCTGGTGCGGTCGCCTCCGGCTGTTCGATCATCCTCAAGGCAGCGGAAGAGACGCCGGCTGGAGCGATGCACATCGTCAAGGCGTTCCAGGACGTCGGGTTGCCGCCGGGCGTGCTCAACCTCGTGTTCGGGATCCCCGGCGACATCTCCAACTATCTGATCCCGAGCGAGACGATCAACCTCGTCGCCTTCACCGGCTCGACGGCGATCGGCCGCCACCTCACTGGCATGGCGTCGGATCACATGACGCCCGTGCTGATGGAGCTGGGCGGTCACGCTCCGGTGATCGTCTGTGAAGACACCGATGTCGAATCGGCTGCGGTCACCTCGGCGATCCGCAAGATGCGCAACGCAGGTCAGGTGTGCACGTCGCCGACCCGGTTCTTCGTCCACGATGACGTCTACGAGCACTTTCTCGACACCTTCACCCGCCGATGCGCCGAAACGATCGTCGGCGACGGCATGGACGATGGCGTCGAGATGGGGCCACTGGCCAACGACCGGCGAATCGCCGCGATGCGCCGGATGGTGGACGACGCCGTCGGCCACGGAGCCGAGCTGATGACGGGGGGCTCTCGGATCGGCTCGTCCGGCTACTTCTTCGAACCCACGGTCCTTGCCCGCGTGCCCGACGACGCCGCAGTGATGCAGGAAGAACCGTTCGGTCCGCTCGCCATCGTCAATCCGGTCGACTCGCTCGACACCGCCATCGAACGAGCGAACTCCGTGCCCTACGGACTTGCCGCCTACGGATTCACCAATCGAGCCGACTACGCCGACCGCATGGTGGACCGCGTCGAGGCCGGAAACCTGTCCATCAACACGCTCGAGGCGTCGCTTCCGGAGACACCGTTCGGCGGGGTGAAGTGGAGCGGCTACGGCCGTGAGGGCGGGGCCGAGGGCCTGCACCACTACACCGTCGTCAAGAACGTGTCCCACAGCCTCTCGATCGTCTGAACCGCCGAAGGAACGAGCATGGAGTACAGCCGAAGCGACGCGAAGTCGTACGCAATGGAACACTTGAAGGGCATCTGGGCCGCTGCCCTGCTCCCCTTCACAGAAGATCATCGCATCGACGAGGATGGCTTCCGGGAGAACATCCGCCACTGGACGCAGGATCTCGGCATCGAAGGTCTGTTCATCTCTGGCAAGCAGGGTGAGTTCTTCTCGATGTCGATCGAGGAGCGCAAACGCACCTTCGAGCTCGCCGTCGAGGCGACGGCCGACCACGGCCACACGATCATGTCGTGTTCCGATCAGAACTTCGACGTCGTTCTCGACCTGGCCCGCCATGCCGAGAACGTCGGGGCGGACTACATCGTCGTGCATGCTCCCGCCCTGCACTTCTTCAAGGAGCAGGACGAGACGCTGCTGCGCTACTACGGGAAGATCTCGGAGAGCGTCGACATCGGCATCGCGCTTTGGAGTCATCCCGCCAGCGGCTATCTCATGTCGCCTGAGTTGTGCAACCGTCTTGCCGACCTCGAGAACGTCGTCGCCATCAAGTACAGCGTGGACCGCTCCATGTACGCCGAGCTGACCGAGCTGGCCTCCGACCGCATTCAGGTGAGCACTGCGGCAGAACCGGAG
>CALBVR010000172.1 GCA_937969565.1 uncultured Acidimicrobiales bacterium
CTACGAACTCGTCACGCCGACCGAGGGTTCCTCGCTGATCCTCACGCTGGACCGGACCGTCCAGTTCGAGGTCGAGAGTCTCCTCGTCGACCATGTCACCGCAGCAGGAGCCCAGTCCGGCACGGTGGTCATGTCACGCCCCGCCACCGGCGAGATCCTGGCCATGGCGACCGTGGTCCGCGGTGAGGACGGAACCGTTCGGGTGTCCGGCGACAACCGCGCGGTCACGCAGATCATCGAACCGGGCTCGATCAGCAAGCCCCTGGCGCTCGCCGCCCTCTTCGAAGCGGACCTCGCAACCCCCGACACGCAGGTGGCGGTCACCGATCGGGTCGAGATCTACGACCAGGTCTACACGGACGCCGTCGGCTACGAGTCCGACGTCCTCACCGCTGCCCAGGTGCTCGAGTACTCGTCGAACATCGGCACGGCGCTGCTGACGCAACGGCTCTCCGACGAGCAGATGTACGAGAACCTCGACGCGTTCGGCATCGGTCGGTCCACCGGCCTCGACTTCCCCGGCGAGTCTGCCGGCGTGCTGCATCCGCTCGACGATTGGAGCGGCGTTTCGCTGAGCCAGACGTCGATCGGCTACGAATACTCCGCCACGCCACTGCAGATGCTGCGGGCCTACAACGTGTTTGCGAACGGCGGCGTGCTCGTCGAACCCCACCTCGTCTCGGGCGTCATCGAAGCAGACGGCGACCTCGAAATCCTCAGCCCCCGGGAATCCCAGCGGGTGCTCTCCGAAGAGACCGCCGCAACCATGACCACATTGCTGGCCGGCGTGGTTCGCAACGGCACCGGACAGCTGGCGTCGGTACCGGGCTACGAGATCGCCGGAAAGACAGGGACCGCGTGGATCGCCCAGCCGAACGGCGGCTATCAGGACGCCGCCGGCAACCGTCACCTGCGGACGAGCTTCGCCGGCTATCTGCCCGCATCGAATCCGGAGCTGTCGATCATCGTGGTGATCGACGATCCGGCGGAAGAGTCGTCCGGCGGCCGGCTGGCTGCGCCACTGTTCGGCGAGATCTCAAACTTTGCGCTGCAGAAGTTCCGCATCCCGCCGGCCGAGTCCGTACACGAGGAGCGCGGCTGATGGTGCCGATCACCGCTTCCGAACTGGCGTCCCGTCTCGTCGAAGCCGGGATCGACGCGCGGCTGATCGGCGACGTCGACGTCGAGCTCCGCAGCATCACCGAAGACTCCCGAACCGTTGGTCCTGGCGCCGTTTTCTGTGCGCTCCGAGGAACCGTGGGAGATGGACACGATCACATCGAGGGTGCGGTGGCGGCCGGTGCCGCCCTGGTCATCGCCGAAGAACAACGAACCGACGCGGTGCCCACGATCCTCGTTGCCGACAGCCGAACCGGAACCGCACAGGCCGCAGCCGCCATGCACGGCGACCCGAGTGGCGAGCTCGATCTCGTCGGCGTCACCGGAACCAACGGAAAGACGACCGTTGTGACGCTGCTCGAACACCTCGGCCGCCATGCCGGACGCCGCGCCCACTCACTTGGCACACTCACTGGAGCGCTCACCACGGCCGCCGCACCCGCGTTCCAATCCACGTTGCGCGACCTCGTCGACGACGGCGCCGAGCTCGTCGCTGCGGAGGTCTCGTCCCATGCGCTCGACCAACACCGGGTGGATGGAACGACCTTTCGGCTCGGCCTTTTCACGAATTTGACGCAGGATCACCTTGACTACCACGTCGACATGGATTCCTATTTCGACGCCAAGGCCAGGCTCTTCGCCGACGGACTGTGCGACACCGCGATCATCGACACCTCGACCGACGCTGGTCGACGCATGGCAGAACGCTCGACCACTCCCGTGATCGAGGTCGACACCTCGGCGGCGGAGGTGGATGAGATCTCCTCCGGCTCGAGCACGTTCCGATGGCGGGGCCACGCGGTCGAGCTCCCGCTCGGCGGGCGATTCAACATCGCCAACGCGCTGCTCGCCGCCGAAGCGGCCGCCCACCTCGGCATCGCGGAAGCCGTCGTCGTTTCCGGGTTGGCCACCGCACCACAGGTGCCCGGACGCTTCGAATGGGTGGGTGCCGGTCAGCCATTCGGGGTGGTCGTCGACTACTCGCACACCCCGGCCAGTGTTGCGGCGGCCGTCGACGCTGCCCGGGAGATCACCGATGGACGAGTGCTGCTCGTCTTCGGCGCTGCCGGCGACCGCGACCCCGGAAAGCGCCCGCTCATGGGGGCTGCCGCCGGCGGAGCCGATGTGCTGTACGTCACGTCCGACAATCCACGAACCGAAGATCCGGACGCCATCATCAACGACGTGTTGCAGGGAATCGACCATCACGACGTCCACCGCGAGCCCGATCGGCGAGCCGCCATTCACGCCGCCATCGCGGCTGCTGCCGCCGACGACCTCGTCGTCATCGCCGGCAAGGGCCACGAGGACTACCAGATCATCGGCACCACGAGGCACGACTTCGACGACCGCGTCGTCGCCCGGGAAGCACTTGCCGTTCTCGGCCACACCGCCGGAGAGGACTCCGCATGATTCGTCTCCTCATCGCCGCAGCGCTGTCGGTCTCCGTGTCGCTCTTCGGCACCCGGCTGCTCATCGACTTTCTCACCCGCAACCGGGTGGGTCAGCCGATCCGCGAGGACGGCCCGGAGGGGCACGCCGTCAAGGCCGGCACGCCGACCATGGGTGGCATCGCCATCCTCGCCGGCGCGTTCGTCGGCTACATCGGCGCCGACATCACCAACGTCTTCGGAATCGGCCCGACCGCCGTGTTCACCCGCACCGGTCTGATCGTCATGGGCACGATCCTCGCAACGGGCATCGTCGGCTTCCTCGACGACTGGATCAAGATCTCCCGGGAGCGCAACCTCGGCCTCAACAAGCGGGCCAAGATCGTCGGCCTGGTCACCGTTGCCGTGTCCTTCGCCGTGGCGACGATGGCATTCACGACCACGCAGACCAACCTTGCGTTCACCCGTTGGGATTCGATCGGCCTCGACCTCGGTCGGGTGGGGTGGAGCATCTGGGCCATCCTGCTGCTCCTCGCATCGGCGAACGCCGTGAACCTGACGGACGGACTCGACGGGCTGGCCTCCGGCGCCGCGATCCTGAACTTCGCCGGCTACACCTTCATTGCGTTCTGGGCGTTCCGACACTCGGACAACTATCAGGTGGCACACGCCCTCGACCTCGCCGTCATCTCGGTCTCGATGATGGGCGGCTGCGTGGGCTTCCTGTGGTGGAACGCCGCACCGGCGCAGATCTTCATGGGCGACACCGGATCGCTGGCGATCGGCGCCGGACTTGCCGCGCTCGCCCTCACCACGAACACCCACTTCCTCCTGCCGATCATGGGCATGCTCTTCGTGGCCGAGACGGTCTCGGTGATCCTGCAGGTGTTCGTCTTCCGCACCCAGAACGGCCGACGGCTGTTCCGGATGGCGCCCATCCACCATCACTTCGAGCTGGCCGGCTGGCCGGAGACCCGTGTGATCATCCGCTTCTGGCTGCTCAGCGGACTCACGACCGGGGTCGGCGTCGGCCTCTTCTACTGGGACGCAATCAACCAGGGCATCGGCGCATGACCGAACCCCTCCAGTCGGGCGACTCAGCCCTGGTGCTCGGCTTCGGGCTCTACGGGCGGGCCGTGACAGAGGCGCTCGTGAACCGCGGCGTCATGGTCACCGTGATCGAGGACCGGCCGACCGACACGAGCGCCGAGCGCGCGATGGGGCTGGGTGCCGGATTTCTCGTGGCGCCCGACTCGGACGTGATCACCAGCGCCATGCGGGCAAGCCACGTCTTCCTGCCCAGCCCCGGCGTGCCCGAACAGCATCCGGCGTTCGCGATCGCGGCCGAGGCGAACACGCCGATCATCTCCGAGTTCGACCTCGCCCGCTGGTGGGACGACCGGCCGATCGCTGCCATCACCGGAACGGACGGCAAGACCACCGTCACCATGCTCACCGTGGCCATGCTTCAGGCCGCCGGCATCAACGCCGCTGCAGTCGGCAACACCGAGACGCCACTGATCGCTGCGATCGACGACCCGGCGATCGACGTGTTCGTGGTGGAGGCGTCCAGCTTCCGTCTCGGACACACCCAACGGTTCTCGCCCCGCGTCGCTGCCTGGCTCAACTGGGGACCCGACCACCTCGACGTCCACACCGACCTGGACACCTACGCCCGGGCGAAGGCGTCGATCTGGGCGCACCTGCCCGAAGACGGCGTCGCCGTGGCCACGCTCGCCGACCGGGTCGTCATGGCCTACGTGCCCAAGGACCGGCAGGTGGTCACCGTTGGAACCGGGGGAGTGGCCCACCTCGTCGACGACCGACTCCAGGTCGGCGACGTGGTCGTTGCGACCCTGGAGGATCTGCCGCGCCGCTTCGATCACGACATCACGAACACGCTCACGGCTGCGGCAATCGCACGCGAGTTCGGCGCCGAGGCGGACGCGATCGCATCCGCCATCCGGAACCATGAACAGCTGCCGCACCGGATCCAGTACGTGGCAACCGTCGACGGCATCGACTGGTACAACGACTCGAAGGCGACGGTGCCCCACGCTGTCGTGACTGCGCTCGAGTCCTTCGACCGGGCCGTGCTGATCGCCGGCGGGAAGAACAAGGGCCTGGACCTCAGCGAGATCCGGTCCGCTGACGACCGCATCGGCGCTGTGGTCGCGATCGGGGACTCCGGTCCCGACATCGTCGAGGTTTTCGCCGGGGAGTTCCCGATCGTCTCGGTCGACTCGATGGACGCCGCGGTCGCCGCAGCGCGTGGCCTCGCCGAGCCGGGGGACGTGGTCCTCCTCTCGCCCGGGTGCGCCTCCTACGATTGGTACACCTCGTACGGCGCCCGCGGTGATGACTTCATTCGGGCCGTGCGTGACCTCGACGCTCGAACCGCATCGGAGCCCGGCCATGAGTGACAGCCGAACCACCGCCGCGCGCTCGACCGGACGTCGCACCACGACGAAGCGGCATCAGCCCCGCAATGGCCGCAACGGCGCCGATCGGGTCGAACGCAGCCGCCGCACCACGGCGTCAGCGAAGACGTCGGCCAAGACCGGAACCACCACCCGTCGCGCCGACCGGGCAACCACGGCGGCTGCCCGTCGCATGGCGGCAGCCCCGTTCATCATCCTGCTCACGATCGTCGTGTGCCTGAGTCTGCTCGGCCTCACCATGGTGCTGTCCGCATCGTCGGTCACCTCGCTCACCGAAACGGGATCGCCGTGGGGCGAGTTCACCTCGCAGCTCATGTGGCTGGTGATCGGCACGGTCGTGATGGCCGTCGGCACGTTTCTCGACCACAACCACCTGCGGCGTCTCACGCTCCCCGGCCTCGTGGTGAGTCTGCTGCTGCTCATCGGCGTGCTGATCCCCGGACTCGGCGTGTCGGTGAACGGGGCACAGCGCTGGATCCGGCTCGGTCCGCTCCAGTTCCAGCCGTCCGAGATGGCGAAGCTCGCGCTCGTGCTCTACGCCTCCCATGTGTTGGCGAAGTCGAAGACCGTCGATCTCCGGCGCTCGGTCAAGCCGATCGTGGTCGTCCTGATCCTCTTCGGAGCGCTCATCCTCCTGCAGCCGAACCTGGGGACGACGATCATCATCTTCTCGATCGGTCTGGCCATCCTGTTCGCCTCCGGCGTGCGCCTCTGGGTGCTGGCGCTGCTCGGCTCGATCAGCGTGTTCGGCGCCACGATGCTGGCGTTCTTCGCCGACTACCGGCGGGCTCGGCTGCTCGCGTTCCTGGATCCCTGGGCCGACCCGCTCAACCAGGGCTGGCAGACCATCCAGTCCCTCGTCAGCGTCGCGAACGGTGGTGTCACCGGAGTCGGCATCGGTGCAAGCCGAGGGAAGTACGGGTTCCTCCCCGAAGCCCACAACGACTTCGTGTTCGCCGTGACCGCCGAGGAGTTCGGTCTGGTCGGCGCCGTCGTCGTCGTGTTCGGATTCGTCTTCTTCGGACTCACATCGCTCGTCGTCGCCCGCCGAGCCGACCGCTTCGGTGCCCTGCTCGTCGTGGGCATCAGCACGTGGATTCTCGTCCAGGCGTTCATCAACATCGGCGCCGTGCTCGGCGTGCTCCCGATCACCGGTGTGCCATTGCCGTTCATGTCGGCCGGCGGCACCTCGTTGGTCACGACCATGGCCGGTATCGGTGTGATGCTCAACGTCGCGCGGTCGATCCGATGACCGGGGCATCGGGCACCTACGCCCTGATCGTCGGCGGTGGCACCGCTGGCCATGTCCTTCCCGGAGTGGCGATCGGTCGCGAACTCGTCGCCCGCGGTCACGCGCCGGAATCGGTGCACTTCGTCGGATCCGAACGGGGCGTCGAACGAAAGCTCGTCCCCGAGGCCGGATTCGACCTCACCGTGCTTCCCGGTCGCGGCATCCAACGTCGACTCACAACGCAGAACATCGGCGCCGTCGCCGGACTGCTGCGGGCCTTTGCCACGTCCCTCTCGCTTCTCCGCACGCATCGGCCCCGGGTGGTCGTAGCCCTCGGCGGGTACGCCAGCGTCCCGGCCGGACTCTGGGCGGTGCTCCGGCGGGTACCCATCGTGGTGGCGGAACAGAACGCCGTGCCGGGCCTCGCGAACACCATCATCGGCCGATTCGCCCGAGCGAGCGCCGTCTCCTACGACGGTACGGACCTGCCGCGCGCGGTCTGGACCGGAAACCCGGTACGTCCGGAGATCCTCGCCGTCGCCGACAGCGACCCTGCAGCCCGGGCCGAGGCGCGGGCACGACTCGGGGTCGACCCGGACCGACGGCTCCTCGTCGTCTTCGGCGGTTCGCTCGGCGCCCGCACGATCAACAACGCCGTCCTCGGAGCGCTCGACGGCCTGCGAGATCGTGGTGATCTCTCGATCCGACACATCATCGGCGTCCGCGATCATGCCGACATCGTCGCTCGGGCCGGGGACCGATCCGCCGACGCGCTCGAATGGGTGCCGATCGAATACGAGGACGACATGGCAACCGTCTTCGCCGCAGCCGACCTCGTCGTCTGCCGCGCCGGAGCCACGAGCTGCGCCGAACTCGCCGTCACCGGCACTCCGTCCGTCCTGATTCCGCTGCCGGGCGCGCCCGGCGATCATCAGACCGAAAACGCCAAGGCGCTCGAACGTGCCGGAGGCGCCGAACGAATCGACGACGCGAACTTCGAGGGCCGGGTCCTCGTCGAGACGGTCGAACGGCTCCTTGCGGATCCCGACACCCTCACCTTGATGGGCGCTCGTGCGCGCAGCGTCGCCCGCCCCGACGCCGCAGCAGCGGTCGTCGATCTCGTCGAACACCACGCCGGAGCGGACACATGAACCGGCCCGACCTGAGCTCGCCTCGACGCATTCACATCATCGGCATCGGCGGCGCCGGCATGGGTGCCATCGCCGAAGTGCTGCATGCCATGGGCCACGACGTCAGCGGGAGCGATCTCACGGACTCGGGCGCCTACCGCCGGGTGCAGGACCTCGGCATGCGCACCGCGCTCGGCCACGACGCAGCCAACCTGCAGGACCCGGAAGTGGTCGCTCGTTCGACCGCGATCCCCGACCACAACGTGGAGGTGCAGGCCGTCGAGGCCGCGGGCGGCACGGTGCTGCGCCGCGCCGAGCTGCTGTCGGCGATCTCCGACCTCCGATCGACGGTTGCCGTGGCGGGCACCCACGGCAAGACGACGACCTCCTCGATGCTCGCCGTCATCGCACTGCACGCTGGCATCGAACCCTCGTTCATCATCGGTGGCGACGTCACCGAGCTCGCCACCGGCGCCGCCTGGGGAGCCGGCGAGCACTTCATCGTCGAGGCGGACGAGAGCGACGGAACCTTCCTCGAGCTGGGCCACTCCATCGGCATCGTCACCAACGTGGAGCCGGACCATCTGGAGCACTACGGGGGAGAGGCGGGCCTCCGTCAGGCATTCGTGGACTTCGTGGCCGCCGCCGACACCGCCATCGTCTGCGCGGATGACGAGGGAGCTGCCGCACTCGCCGGGCCCGGCGTCCTCAGCTACGGCCTCAGCGACGCAGCCACCCATCGCATGACCGACCTCACGCGCACCGCTGCGGGCTCGACCTTCCGCCTCCATGCGCCCGATGGCTCCTCGGGCAGCCTCTTCGTGCCCATGCCGGGAGCGCACAACGCCCGCAACGCCGCCGCGGCCGCCACCGCAGCGCTGGCCATGGGGGTCGGGTTCGATGCGATCGCCGATGCCCTCTCGACGTTCCGCGGGGTGGGCCGCCGATTCCATCACCGGGGCGAGGCGAACGACGTGCTCCTCGTCGACGACTACGCACATCTTCCGACCGAGGTGAACGCCGCGAT
The DNA here is from genome assembly GCA_937969565.1 of uncultured Acidimicrobiales bacterium. Taxonomy (GTDB): domain Bacteria; phylum Actinomycetota; class Acidimicrobiia; order Acidimicrobiales; family SHLQ01; genus SHLQ01. The sequence continues at coordinate 8,340 of CALBVR010000172.1, forward strand.
CGATGCCGCAACCGACCTTGGCCGCCGACGGATCGTGGCCGTCTTCCAGCCGCATCGCTACAGCAGGATGGAGGCGCTCTGGCAGGACTTCGTCGACTCGTTCGACCAAGCCGATCTGCTCGTCATCACCGGCATCTATTCCTCCGGCGAGAAGCCGCGGGAGGGAATCACGTCCCAGTTGATCGTCGACGCCGTGTTGGGCGGCGCCGCCCCGCCCACCGTCATCCACCTTCCGGATCGGGCGACGCTCGCCACCGAGATCGTCGAACTGCTCGAGCCCGGCGATGTGTGTCTGACCCTGGGCGCCGGGGACCTCGTGACCCTCGCCGACGAGCTCCTTCCGCTGTTGGAGAACCGATGATGGTGGCGCCGACACTGCTCGACGATGTGGTGCACGCCCTTCGGTCGATCGACGATCTCGAACTTGACCGAGACGTACCGGCCGGGCCGTTCTGCACCTACCGGGTCGGCGGTCCGCTCGCTGTCGTGGCCACCGCCCACGCACCGGACGCTGCGGTTGCGCTCGCGCAGGTGCTGGCTGCCCACTCGATTCCCCGCCTGGCGCTCGGCAACGGATCGAACCTCCTCGTGGCCGACGGCGGGTTCGCCGGCGTGGCGATCCGCCTCGCCGGGTCGCTCAGCGACATCGAGATCGACGCCGCAACGCCGACCCGGATGACCGCGGGCGCCGCGGCACTGCTTCCGCGGGCGGCCCGAGCCTCGGTCGCAGCCGGCCTGAGCGGCTTCGAATGGGCCGTCGGTGTGCCCGGAACGATCGGTGGTGCGGTTCGGATGAACGCCGGAGGCCATGGCTCGGACATGGCGGCCTCCGTGCGATCGATCGACCATCTCGATCTCGCCACCGGCATCCGCACGGAACGGTCCGCCGACGAGCTTGACTTCGCCTACCGACATTCGAACCTGGGCGCCGACGACCTCGTCCTCGCCGCCACGCTCGACCTCGAAACCGGGGATCGGGAAGCGGGCGAGCAGACGCTCCGGGAGATCGTTTCGTGGCGCCGGTCCAATCAGCCCGGGGGAGCGAACGCCGGGTCGGTCTTCACCAACCCGGACGGGGACTCCGCCGGCCGACTCATCGATGAGAGTGGGGCCAAGGGCCATCGCATCGGAAGCGCCGAAGTGAGTACCAAGCACGCCAACTTCATCCAGGCGGACGACGGCGGATCGGCCGACGACGTCATGGCCCTCATGCGCCACCTCGTCGACCTGGTCGACGCCCGCCACGGGGTGCGACTCCACGCGGAGACGCGACTCGTCGGATTCACAGAGGACGACGTGGCCCATGTGCAGAGCGGGGAGCCGTCGTGACAACACCAACCACGAATCCGCGTCCGCGGCCACGTCCCCGCCCGGGGCCCCGGCCCCGCCCACATCCGACACCCGGCCCGCGGCCACGAGGCGCCCAACGACGGGTCGAGCCGGTCGAGCGGCCGCAACGCCGTGTCCGGAGCGAGGCGCGTCCCGAACGGGAACCCATCACCTTCTCGTGGCGTTGGGGATTCATCGGGATGCTCGTCGTTTGCCTCCTTGCTGTCGCCGCCCTGCTGCGCGCCCCCTTCTTCTCGATCTCGGTCGTGCAGATCTCCGGTGAGTCGCGGACGAGCGAGGGGGCAATCCGTGCTGCACTCGACATCGACGTGGACCAGGCGTTGGCCACCTACGACACCGAGGCCGCCGAGCTGTTGATCTCCGAACTGCCCTGGGTCGAAGCCGTGGACGTCTCCCGCGGCTGGCCCTCGACGCTGCGAGTGGAACTTCGCGAGCGCGTGCCCGCCGCCGCCTTCGCCCCGGAGACCGGGGCGAGATGGGTGGTCGTCAGCGAATCCGGACACGTGCTGGAACGCCGAATGACCCCACCGGTCGGTGTGCCGCTCGTGGTTGCGCCCCAGGCGCTGGTCTCCTCGGCCGTCATCGGCGTGCCGCTGTCCGACAGCGAAGGGGTGCTGGCCACCTCGACCAACCTCCCGGCGCAGCTCGTGCCGTGGATCGAGAGCTGGACCATGGACGCGGACGGGGTCGTCTCGGCCGAACTCGTCGGCTCGGCGACGGCGGTCTTCGGCCGCGAACCAGACCACCGAACGCAGTTCGTCTCGCTCGCCTCGATCCTCGACGGAGGCACGAGTCTGGTGTGCATCGAACGCATCGATCTGCGCATTCCGGACACCCCGGTCATCGAACGCGGAGCCGCCTGCATGGCCGCTGCGCTCGACCTGTCCTGAGCCCGGGAAATTTCTCCCCTGTCGTTTTGCACAAACGACCGATCTGCGCTTTCCTACTTCACGTGCGGTGCTCAAGGCACCACGCAACGCGAGTAGGGGCTGCGAGGCGCACGCATTGACGCTTCGACCACCTGTAGTGTGCACTCCCGCAACGTGCCCCTTCCCCGAAAGCGGAGGGATCATCTGCGAGAATGTGCGTTACGGGTGGTCGAAAGCGTGAATGATCGCCACGCTAGGGAGTCGAACGCATGAACGGGACCGGAGGAACCAGCCCCATGAACGGAACACCTCAGAACTACCTTGCCGTCATCAAGGTGGTCGGAGTAGGCGGTGGCGGCGTGAACGCCGTCAACCGCATGATTGATGCCGGGCTGAAGGGCGTCGAGTTCATCGCGGTCAACACCGATGCCCAGGCATTGCTGATGAGCGATGCCGACGTGAAGCTCGACATCGGACGGGAACTGACCCGGGGCCTCGGCGCCGGCAGCGACCCGGAGGTCGGCCGCCAGGCCGCGGACGATCACCGCGACGAGATCCGGAACGCGCTCGACGGTGCCGACATGGTCTTCATCACCGCCGGCAAGGGCGGCGGTACCGGTACCGGTGCAGCCCCCGTGATCGCCGAGGTCGCCCGTGAATGCGGTGCGCTCACCATCGGCGTCGTCACCCGGCCGTTCGGATTCGAGGGACGCCGCCGCGCCGTCCAGGCCGAGCAGGGCATCCAACGGCTCAAGGAGAACGTCGACACCCAGATCGTCATCCCCAACGATCGACTGCTCACCGTCTCGAACGAGAACACTTCGGTGCTCAACGCATTCAAGATGGCGGACGAGGTCCTTCTCCAGGGTGTGCAGGGCATCACCGATCTCATCACCACCCCGGGCCTGATCAACACCGACTTCGCCGACGTGAAGATGATCATGTCGGACGCCGGGTCGGCGCTGATGGGCATCGGCTACGCCTCGGGCGAAGGCCGGGCGCTCGCTGCGGCCCGTGCGGCGATCAGCTCGCCGCTGCTCGAAGCCTCCATCGAAGGCGCCCGCGGCATCCTCCTCAACATCTCCGGTGGTTCCGACCTCGGCCTGTTCGAGGTCAACGAGGCAGCCGAGGTCATCCACGGTGTCGCCCACCCGGACGCCAACATCATCTTCGGCGCCGTCATCGACGACGAAATGGGCGACGACGTGCGGGTCACGGTCATCGCCGCCGGCTTCGAACGTTGGGACGGCTCTGGAAGCACCAGCGCCATCGGGACCTCCGGCTCCGCCACCGACACCTCGTCGGCGCCTGCGGCCACGCCCAGCACGCCCGTCACCACCGCCGACACCTTCTCGATCGGTTCGTCCAGCTCGGACGAGTCCGACGAGCTCGAGATCGCCGACGTGTTCGCCGAATACGACGAACCGGAAGACGACGGCCCCGACGATGACGACGACGAGTTCGACGTCCCATCGTTCCTGCGCTGACACGAGGACGTGGCCCGAATCCATCGCGTCGAGCGAACAGACGGCTCGATCGTCGAGATCGCCATCACCGAACGCGGTGACGGCGACTTCCACATCGACTCCGAAGGCGTCGCCGATCGACGCGCCAGCGTGATGCCCGGACCATGGGCGGTCGTCCGCCAGGTGCACGGCACCGCGGTGGCGGAAGCCGACCCCGTCGCGGCGCCGGAGGCCGACGCCGTGATCACCGACGCCGTCGGTCAGCCGATCGCCGTGCAGGGGGCCGACTGCGCTCCGGTGGCCCTCATCGGACCCGAGGGGCCCATCGCCGTCGCCCACGTGGGTTGGCGGGGACTGGAAGCCGGGGTGCTCGAGAGCACCATCGAGGCGCTCGCTCAGCGGGGGACCGCTCCGACCACCGTGCTCGTCGGACCGATGATCGGACCCGAGTGCTACGAATTCGGTGCCGGCGACCTCGAGCGACTTGCCGACACCATCGGACCATCCGTTCGCAGCACCACGAGCGCGGGAACGCCGGCGCTCGACGTTGCCGCCGGCATTCGCACCGTCCTCATGGACCGCCACGGCATCGACGACGTGCGAATGGTCGGATCATGCACCGCCTGCGCCGATGGCGGATGGTCCCATCGAGCCCGGCAGGAGCCCCAGCGGCACGCCCTCGCCGCCCGAATCGTCGGAGCGGACGATGCGTGAGTTCGCGGAGATCGAACAGCAGCTCGGCGACATCCGGGAAGAACTCGGCCGCATTGGCCGGCCCGACGCCCGCATCATCGCCGTGACCAAGGGTTTCGGCGTCGAAGCATGGCAGACGGCGCACCGGCTCGGCCTCGACATCGTCGGAGAAAGCTACGCCCAGGAACTGCAGTCGAAACTCGGCGAGCTGCCGCCCGACGCCGTTGCCCCGACGACGCACTTCATCGGTCGTATTCAACGCAACAAGGTGCGCAAGGTCATCGACGACGTCGAGCTCTGGCACAGCGTCGCCCGACCCGAGATCCTGATCGAACTCGGAAAGCGTCGGCCCGGTAGCCGGGCACTGCTGCAGTTGTCGGTTGCCGACGACCCGACCAAGGACGGCATCACCTCCGACCAGATCGAGCCGATGCTCGAGGTCGCGGCCGAAGCCGACGTGGTCGTCGACGGTTTCATGACCATCGGGGTGCACGGCGACGCAGACGCCTCCGCCACGGCGTTTCGAGAGGTCGACCGCCTCGCCGACCTCCACGGTCTCGCAGAACGTTCGATGGGGATGAGCAACGACTGGCGCGACGCGGCCGCTTCCGGGGCGACACTCCTGCGGCTCGGCTCGGTGTTGTTCGGCGCCCGCCCATGAGCCCGGTGGTTCACCGGATGCTCCCACCCTTGGTACTGTTGGTGAACTGGAGGTCGACATGTCCGGCTTTGTGAAAAAGGCAGTCGTATGGCTGGGACTCAACGAGGAGTACCCGGCAGATGATCGTGCGATCGTCGAACCGCCGCGCCCCGACCGTCCCGAACGTCCTGTGGGACCCGATCGCCAGGCCCCACGGCCTGCCGCTCCGTCGCCGCAGCCGCAGATGCAGGGCCGCGAACGCCCCCAACCCCAGGCAGGACCCGCCGCAAGCCGGCCCGCCGATTCGGCCGTCCGAGCGGTACCGCTCGAGACCGAAACCACCAATCCGACCTCTGATCAGACTGTGCGGGTACTACCCATGGACGCTCCCTCTCCCAAGTCTGGCTCGGACCTCGGCATCGGCACGGTCCGCCCCGTGACCATGCCGGCGACGACCAAGCCGCAACTCATCATCCCGAAGTCGTTCAACGATGCGCAGGCCGTTGCGGACGCCTTCAAGGACCAGACGCCGGTGATCGTCAACATGCAGAGCGCGGAGCGGGATCTCGCTCGCCGTCTCATCGACTTCAGCAGTGGTCTGTGTTACGGACTCGGCGGCCAGATGGAACGGGTGGCCGAGTCCGTCTACCTGCTCACGCCGACCGATGTCGAAGTCGACGACGAGGAACGGCACCGCTACTCCTGATCACGATCGTCAGGCTGGGACGAAAGGGTCCCCGTCCTGCGGCAGGTGAAGAAAGTACGATGCTGCGATGGACCTGATTCGCGAACTGAAAGACGTCCGGTTCGAGTTGAACCTGCGCGGCTACGACTGTGACGCGGTCGATGCCTTCCTGGCCAAGGTTCGAGCCGAGGTGGCCGAGGTGCAGGGCCAGCGCGAGGCCGCCGCCTCACGCGTCTCCGCACTCGAAGAACAGCTCGCCGGCGGAGAGTCCGACACGGAAGGGACGCTTCGCCGCACCCTCGTGCTCGCACAGCGCCTCGCCGACGAGACGGTTGCCGATGCCCGCAGCAGCGCCAACGAACTCGTCGAGACGGCGACGGCCGAAGCGGAACAGACCCGGTCGTCCGCACAGGCAGAAGCCGATCGCCTCCTGGGCACGGCCAACACCGAGGCTGCCGACGTGTTGGCAGCTGCCGAAGCGGAGCGCACGGCGGCGTCCGAGGACGCCGAACGCGTCGCCGCCACGGCCGAACAGGAAGCCAACCGCACCCGCTCGATCGCCTCCGACGAAGCCGAACGGCTGCTTGCAGAGGCAGAACGCGCCGGCGCCGCCCGCGTCGAGGCACTCGAATCCACGGCCCGCGACGAAGTCGCCCGCATGCGGGAGCCGATCCGCGAGGAAATCCGTCAGCTCGAGGAGACGCGCGACCAGCTGCGATCCGACATCGACGCGCTCGAAGCCCACCTCACCGAAGAACGAATCCGAGTCCGCAAGGCCGTCGAAGCACTCCGCGAAGGCATGTCGGGCTCCATCGACGATCTGGCCCGGGTGGCCGCTGACGACGAATTGTTGACCGCCTCCGCCCGTCCGCCGCTGTCCGGCGCGGCCGGAGCCGACGTTGCGGCTGCCGCCGACATCGACGTTGCCGAATCGGTGCAGCGCACCGCGACCCCGGCGCCGACCGTGGAGCAGCTCGAGGGCCGGGCGAAGGCCGAAGCGGAACACGCGGCGCCCGCCACACCAGTGGTCGAAGAAACCGACGTGATCGAACACCGGCCGGCGCACGCACCGGCGCACGCTGCAGTTGTGCCCGATGATGAGCCGGCCGCGCCGCTCGACGCGGTCGATGCCGGCCCCGCGACCGAGCCGATCCCCGTGGTCGAGCCCGCGACAGACGGCATCGCAGATGCGGCTCCCGCCGTTGTCGATCTCGATCAGGCCCCGTCGGCGTTGTTCGGAACCGATGTGGCCGCTGAGGCCGCCGTGGTCGAGGCGAGCGCTTCCCCCGTCGAGGCAGCTCCAGCAGCGGCAGACGCCGTGGCTGACGCCGTCAGCGACGAAACCGAGGGCTCGAGCGAGGCCTTCCTGCAGCGCTTCACGGCGGCGATCGACGAGCTTCCGCTGTCCGACTGAGGGCCGACGGGAACCTTCGTTCGACAGGGTCCGTCGCAACCGCCCGGTTCCGGCATAGAATTTGCGGCTCAAGACGGGCCGTTCCCCTCCGAACAGACCGCTTGTGATGCCCGATCCGTCAGGATCGAACAAGAAAGGGTGGCCAGCAGTGGTGGCGAAGAAGAGCGCGGCAAAGAAGAAGGCGACGACCAAGAAAGCCGCGGCAAAGACGACCGCTGCAAAGAAGGCGCCCGCCAAGAAGGCACCAGCCAAGAAGGCGACGGCAGCAAAGAAGGCTCCCGCCAAGAAAAAGGCGCCGGCAAAGGCCGCCCAGTCCACGGTGGCCAAGCTCGACGACGCCAAGGCAGCCGAGGAGGCCCGCATGGCGGAGTTCCGAAAGGTCTCCTCGAAGGAGTTCAACAAGACCTTCCTGAAGAGCCAGCGTGAAATCCTGGAGGCCGAACGCGAGAAGTACACCCGCTCTGCCGTGTCGTACAAGGAAGAAGCGGACTCGCTCGTCCTCGACCGCGAACCCGGCGATGTCCAGTTCGACGAAGAATCGGGTGAGGGCGACACGCTTGCCGTCGAACGCGAACGCGATCTTGCGCTGAGCGCACAAGCCCAGCAGGCCGTCGACGAGATCGACGCCGCCCTCAAGCGCCTGGATGACGGCGTCTACGGCGTCTGCGTCGAATCCGGTCTCCCGATTCCCAAGGAGCGGCTCGAAGCCATCCCATGGGCGTCCCAACGAGTGGAATACAAGGTTGGCGGCCTCGGACGCCGCTGAGCTCGACGCGCCAGCCACACCTCCCGAACTCACTCCGGGGCAGGTGTCGGCTCGTCGCTGGCAGCTCCACGTCGTCGCCCTGGCCGTCATCGTTGTCGACCAGTTGACGAAGTGGTGGGCGGTTGGCGCGCTCGACGACGGAACGATCCACGAAGGTCCGTTCGGGTCCCAGCTCCGTCTCGTCTACAACACCGGTTCCGCGTTCTCGCTCGGATCCGGACTCGGTCCGCTGTTCGCCGTCCTTGCCGTCGCGGTTTCGATCGCACTGACCTGGATGGTCAAGCGCGTGCCGCTGCGATCCGTCGTGTTCGGTCTTGGCCTGGTTCAGGGCGGAGCCATCGGCAATGTGATCGATCGGGCGTTCCGCGACGGCGACGGTTTCCTCCGCGGGCCGGTCGTCGACTTTCTCGAAATGGGCTCGTGGTGGCCGGTCTTCAACATCGCCGACGTCGCCATCGTCGTCGGCGGCATCATCGTGGTGCTCTTGGGCTCTCGTGAATGAGCTGATCCCGGATGCGCTCGACGGCGAGCGCATCGATCGGGTCCTCGCCATGGTGGCCGACGTCTCCCGATCCCGGGCGGCGGCGCTGGTGGCCGACGGACAGGTCCGTCTCGACGACCGGGTCGTCGGTTCGCGCTCCAATCGGGTCAGTGCCGGGCAGATGCTCTCCATCGCCGGAGAGATCGAGAGCACCCCCGACGAACTGGTCGCCGATCCAACCGTGGAGCTCCGACTGCTCCACGAGGACGCCGACGTCCTCGTGATCGACAAGGCCCCGGGGCAGGTCGTGCATCCCGGCGCCGGAAACACCATGGGAACGATCGCCCAGGGCGTGGTGGCTCGCTTCCCCGAGGTCCGCGCCGTCGGCGAGACCGACCGGCCCGGCGTCGTCCATCGACTCGACAAGGGCACCTCGGGCGTGTTCATGATGGCCCGCTCGCAGCGGGCCCACGCATCGCTGACCGAACAGCTCCACGATCGCCTTGTCGAGCGCCGCTACCTCACCGTCGCATGGGGGCAACCGACCGCGAACGAAGGACTGATCGAAGCACCGATCGGTCGTGCGGTCCGCGACCCAACGCGCATGACGGTCCGCGAAGACGGCAAGTCCGCCCGTACGAACTATCGGGTGTTGCGAACCTGGGGCTCGCCGAAGGCGGCGCTGATCTCGTGTGTGCTCGACACGGGTCGGACCCATCAGATCCGGGTCCACCTCGATGCCATCGGCCATCCCGTCGTGGGAGACACCCGCTACGGCGGCGGCCGGTCCAGCCCCGACATCGACCGTCCGGCGCTACATGCGGCCGAACTCGGATTCGAGCATCCGGCAACGGGGGAGTGGCTCAGCTTCGAATCTCCGATGCCGGCAGACATGGCAGCCCTCATCGACAGCTACGGCCCGCCGGACTGGGAACGCTGACCCGGTCGCCCGCCCGACGGTCGGGTGTGCGATGATCTCCCCAATGACCGAGCCCACGCCCACACCGCCGGCCTTCTCCGGTCGCTCGACCATCGGCGTCGTGCCCTCGCTGGTTTGGGGCGTGCCGTCCGCGGTGATCCCCGACGAGATCGCCGGTGCCGAGCGCGCCGTTCTGCTCGTGCTCGATTCGCTCGGCTGGGAACAACTGGCCGAACGCCCGGGCCTCGCCCCGACGCTCCAGGCGATGAGCGGTGGCTCCGCCACGACCGTGGCACCGTCGACGACGGCGGCGGCACTCACCTCGATCTCCACCGGCGTCGCTCCCGGAGAGCACGGCATCGTCGGATACCGCTTTCCCGCCGGCGGTGCGGTCATGAACGCGCTGCGATGGACCACCCCCGGAGGCGACCATCGAGACGCCGTTCCGCCGACGTCGGTGCAGGTGGCGCCACCGTTGGGTGGAGGCGACTGGTCGATCGTCAGCAACCGGCAGTTTTCCACCTCGGCCTTCACCGAGGCCTACCTGGGAGACAACGCCTACCACGGGTACGAGCACCCGTCATCGATCGTGGCCGAGGTGCGGGCGCTGCTCGATGCGGGGGAGCGACGGGTCTACGCCAACTACGACGGCCTCGACCACGTGGCGCACATCCACGGGCTTGCCTCCGGTCACTTCGATCTCGAACTCGGCTTCTGCGACTGGCTCGTCGGCCGACTCCTCGACGCACTCCCGACCGGCACGGCGCTCGTCGTCACCGCCGACCACGGCCAGATCGACGCCGCCCCGATCGTCACCATCGGCGACGACGTGCTGCGCTACGTATCCGGCCGCTCCGGCGAACCACGGTTCCGCTGGCTCCATGCGACCGCCGGCGCCACGGAGGACCTCCTGGCGGCAGCGACCGCAGCACACAGCGATCAGGCCTGGGTGCGAAGCCGCGACCAACTGATCGACGAAGGCTGGTTCGGCCCCACGGTGACCGACGCCGCCCGCAACCGGCTCGGCGACGTCGCCCTGGTCGCCCATGCACCGGTCGGGTTCGACGACCCCGGCGAACGACACGCCGACCTCCTCAAGGGACGCCACGGATCCGTCACCGCCGCCGAGATGCTCGTCCCCGTGCTCCACGCGCTCTCTTGATTCTCGACACTTCCGGTCGAGATCCGTCTTTGCTGGTCTGATCGGCTCGGCCCGTCCGGTCGAGATCGGTGTTTCGCTCGACACTTCCGGTCGAGATCCGTGTTTCGCTCGACACTTCCGGTCGACATCCGCGTCCGCTGTGTGGTTTGCTCCGGCTAGCCCGGCAGCGCGTGTGTCGGTGGTCGCGGGTAGGGTCGCAAGTAGGTGGAATCACAGCCGTGTGATTCGGCAGCTTCCACCACCCGTTCTCGATCTGTCCGCGGAGGCGCCTGAGTGGCCGGGTCCTTCACCCACCTGCACGTCCATACGGAATTCTCGATGCTCGATGGAGCGTCGCGCCTCGACCCGCTCGTTGCCGCTGCGGCCGCCGACGGGCAGCCGGCCCTCGGCATCACCGATCACGGCAACATGTACGGGATCCTGGACTTCTACAAGTCCTGCAACAACCACGGCATCAAGCCGATCCTCGGCACCGAGGCCTACATGGCCCACGAGCACCGAACGGAGCGCCCGTCCCGCCGCGGCCGCGTCGACGACTCCGGTGGCTCGACCGAAGGCGGAAAGAAGCTCTACTACCACCTGATCCTGCTCGCCGAGAACAACACCGGCTACCAGAACCTCATCCAGTTGTCCTCCAAGGCATTCATGGAGGGCTACTACTACAAGCCCAGGGTGGACTGGGAGCTGCTGGACCAGCATTCCGAAGGCCTGATCGCCACCACCGGCTGCCTCGGCGGCCACGTGCTCCAGGCACTCCTCCAGGGCGACTTCGACGGCGCGGTGCAAAAGGCTGGCCGCCTGCAGGACATCTTCGGTCGGGACAACCTGTTCATCGAGCTGCAGGACCACGGCATCCCGGAACAGACCCGTACGAACCCCCAGCTGCTCGAGATCGCCCGCAAGATCGGTGCGCCGCTCCTCGCCACCAACGACAGCCACTACACGACCCAGCAGGACTCGGCCGCCCACGACGCCCTCCTGTGCGTGCAGACCGGCTCGCTCAAGTCCGACCCGGACCGCTTCAAGTTCCACGGCGACCAGCACTACCTGAAGTCGGCCGCCGAGATGCGCCACATGTTCCGCGAGGTCGAGAGCGCATGCGACAACTCGCTGTGGATCGCCGAACGGTGCGACGTCGAGATCGAATTCGGCGAGCCGCAGCTGCCGAGCTTCCCGCTTCCCGAGGGCTTCGACAACGACGACGACTACCTGCTGCATCTGACGATGGAAGGGGCGCGGAAGCGCTGGGGCGACAACCTGTCCGACGCGGTCACCGAACGGCTCATGTTCGAGCTCAAGGTCATCCGCGACATGGGCTTCTCGTCGTACTTCATCATCACGTGGGACCTCATCCGCCACGCCCGGGACAAGAACATTCGGGTCGGCCCCGGACGTGGTTCCGCCGCGGGTTGTGCCGTGGCCTACACGTTGTGGATCACCGACCTCGACCCGATCAAGTACGACCTCCTGTTCGAGCGCTTTCTGAATCCGTCCCGCATCTCGATGCCGGACATCGACATGGACTTCGACTCCCGCTACCGGGACGAGATGATCCGCTACTGCGCTGAGCGTTACGGCCGCGACCACGTCGCCCAGATCGTCACGTTCGGTCAGATCAAGGCGCGAGCCGCCGTGCGGGACGCCGCCAGAGTGCTCGGCTATCCCTACGCGGTGGGCGACAAGGTCGCCAAGGCGATGCCGCCGCTCATCATGGGCCGCGACACGCCGCTGCAGTACTGCTTCGAGAAGCATCCGAAGTACGCCGACGGGTACGCCCAGGCCGGCGAACTGCGGGAGATGACAGCGTCGGACCCCGTGGTTGCCGAAGTGGTCGATGTGGCAAAGGGACTCGAGGGTCTGCGCCGGTCCGACGGCATCCACGCCGCGGCGGTGGTGATCACGAAGGAACCGCTCACCGAGTACCTGCCCATCCAGCGAAAGCCGGAAGCCGGCCAGCCGATCGAGGAAGCCCCCGTCGTCACCCAGTACGAGATGAACGGCGTCGAGTCGCTCGGCCTGCTCAAGATGGACTTCCTCGGCCTGCGCAACCTGGACATCATCGACGACGCCCTCCGGATGATTCAGGAGAACTGGGAGGTCGAACTCGACATCGACAACGTCGACCTCGA
>CALBVR010000173.1 GCA_937969565.1 uncultured Acidimicrobiales bacterium
CGCGAATGCGGGGCGGATTGCACAGCCGGAGGAGATGGCGCCAGCGTTGCTCTTTCTGGCCGACGAGCCGTCGTCGAGTTTCATCAACGGCATCGACATCACGCTGGACCGTGGTGTGAAGGCTGCTCGAATCCTGGGCGAGTTCTAGATGGTCGGGCACCCGGATCGATACGAGGGTTCGGCGCAGGAGTACGACGTGGTGGTGGAGCGTGATGTCGCTGTCACGATGGCGGACGGGGCGCGCCTGTTTGCCGACGTCTACTTTCCGGCGCTGAATGGTGAGCGGCTCGCGGGCGAGTGGCCGGTCTTGTTGGAGCGGTCGCCGTATGACAAGGGACGCGTCGTCTATTCGGCGAACGGACGGTTCTTCGCGAAGCGGGGCTACGTCTTGGTGGTGCAGGATGTGCGCGGTCGGTATGCGTCGGACGGCGACTTCGAGTTTCTGCGGAACGAGGCGGACGACGGCGCGGCGACGATGGCGTGGCTGGCGGGGCAAGAGTGGTGCGGGCAGATCGGCACGCTCGGCATTTCGTACACGACGGCGACGCAGCAGGCGCTGGCTGTTCGGAACCCGGCCAAGCTTGCGACGCAGGCGTTGTTCGACGGCCCGTACAACTACTTCCGTCAGACGATGCGCCATGGTGGTGCGTGCGAGTACGGGATCGCGTTTCAGTACGTGGTGTTCATGGCTCGGGCGTCGAAGCAGGCGGCCGCAGACCCGGCGGTGCAGGCGGGCTTGGATGAGATGTGGGGTTCGCTCACCAACCACCTTGGCCATCAGGCGATCGCCAAGGGCGAGACTCCGCTTCGCCTGACGCCGGACTATGAGCAGTGGTTCTTCGACATGCTCACCACGTCGGACTACACGGACTACTGGATCAGCCCTGGGCTGAGCATCGACGAGTTCATCGATGACTATCCGGACATTCCGTTGTTGTTGGAGACGTCGTGGTTTGGTCACCACATCACGGCGACGTTGTGGAAGTACGAGCAGCTGAAGGCACGGCATCGCACCCCGAAGAAGCTGATCATCGGCACGTGGCTGCATGGCGGCGACATGTTCACCCAGTCGGTTGCCGGCAACGTCGAGTTCGGGGCCGAGGCTGCGCTTGAGGACAACAACAGCCTTCGGCTTCGTTGGTTCGATCAGCACCTGAAGGGCTTGGAGACGGGGATCGACAACGAAGCTCCGGTGCAGCTCTTCGTGATGGGTGGCGGGTCGGGCCGCAAGGATCGGAACGGTCGGCTGGTGCACGGTGGCCGGTGGCGTGATGAGCAGGAGTGGCCGCTGGCTCGTGCCGTCGACACTCCGCTGTACTTCCACGCCGATGGTTCGCTCGTCGAGCACACGCCGGACCCCGATGTGCCGCCGACGACGTATTCGTTCGATCCCACGAACCCGGTGCCCACGGTGGGCGGCAACTTCACGAACTACGGCACGTCGGGCTTTCTGGAGGGTGGCGGGTACGACCAGATCAGCGGGACGATGTCGGGCGACGCCACACCGCCGGCGCCGTTGGAGGATCGCCCCGATGTGATCGTGTTCCGCACGGCCCCGCTGCCCGATGGTGTCGAGGTGACCGGTGTGGTCACGTGCCGGCTCTGGGTTGGTTCAAGCGCGACCGACACGGACTTCACCGTGAAGCTGATCGACGAGTACCCGCCGAACGAGGACTACCCGAACGGCTATGCACTGAACCTGGGCGACTCGATTCTTCGCATGCGGTATCGAGACGGGTTCGACACGGCGAGGTTGATGGAGCCCGGCGAGGTGTACGAGGTGGAGCTGCGTCTCCAGGCGACCAGCAACTTCTTTGCGCCGGGGCACCGCATTCGGGTGGATGTGTCGAGCAGCAACTTCCCGCACTATGACGTCAGCCCGAACACCGGCGAATCCCTCGGCTTGAACGCCAGCCACGTCGTCGCGAACCAGATGCTCCATCACGATCAGGAGCGCCCGTCCGGCGTGACCCTGCCGATCATTCCGTCAACGCACTCGAGCGTTCGCTGATCGCGTGGACCTCGATCCCTGCCAGTGCTGAGGAAAGGCGCGCCTGGCGGGGACACAGCTGCTGGAGGGGTTGGGCGTCGCAAGCAGGCGGCTCGCTGGAGGCTGGTGCGATCGAACCCCGGGTGTAGCGTCTCGCCCTCTAGCGCGGGAGCTCCACTTTGTATCGATTCATGTCCATGTTGCTCGTGATTGCCGTTTTCGGTTCGGCGTGTGGAGGTTCCGAAGCGGACGACGTTGCGTCGTCCGACGTCGCCGAGGTGGCATCGTCGACAACCGTCGCTCCAACCACTGACGCTCCGACGACCGCTGCTCCGACCACGGAGGCCCCGGAGGCCACCGAGGCGCCGGACTCCATCGACCCGGCGCTCAGTGCTGGCCTTGGCGCCTCCTTCGGTGACGAAGCGAATCCGCTCACGGCAGACGAGGAGATGTGCGTCGGTGACGGCACGGTGACGGCGATCGGATCGCAGAGACTGAGTGAACTGGGTGTGACGGCGGAGAACGCTGCGTTCTTCAACCCGGCATCCCTTCCCGAGCTGACGGACGCCGAGCGGGAGCTGCTCGTGGCAGTGGCAGACAGTTGCCTCGACCTGCGCACTCTTCTCGCCGAGCTCGTTGGTGAAGGCGACCCGGCGGCGACTGCGTGTGCGTACGAGGTGTTCGATCGGGGCGATGGCCGAGAAGTGATCCGGTCTGGGATGAACGTGGATGAGAACGCAGGCTTCGAGGAGATGGTGGCCGTGTTCGAGAAGGCGGGGGATTGCTTCTTCCTCGAGACTGCGGGAGTCGTCGGTGACGATGCTGAGGCGCTCGTCGTGGCTCTGGCTGAATCGAATGACGATGGCACGACTCCTCCTGAGGTGGCCCGCTGTCAGGCCGAAGCGATCGTGAATTCGATTGGGTTCGAGCGGCTGACCGATCTCGGCCTGACCGTTTCGACGGTGGATGAGTTCACGCCTGGGGAGTCGGACATGACCTCGGCGGAGCGCGACGCCTACATCGATTCGATTGGCGGCTGCACCGCCTTGAAGCGCTTTGCGATCGACTTCTTTCTGGTCGGTATCGACAGCGGTTGCCTCGAGGCAGCGCTCACCGATGATGACGCTTGGCGCTATCTGCGTGCATGGATCGAGCCGGTCGACTCGCCGTTGTTCGAAACGCCCGCCGACATCCAGGCCAAGATCGATTCCTGCGCGTAGGTGGCGTTTGAGGCGCAACAGCTCGTCAGACTCGTGGAGCTCGAGGCTTCAGATCAACTCGACTGCAACACTGTCGGCATGCGCTGCGAGCGCTTCAATGTCGGCGGCGTCTCCGGTGAGGACGGTTCCGCCAGGTTCGGCAACCGCGACGATGAGCGCGTCCACCGCCGACCCGGTCCGCGCTTTGCTGCGAAGCTCGGCGGCACGGCGGGCGACGCGTTCACTCACCACGGTGTCGACGATGCACATCTTGAGAAAGCGATGCGTGTTGGCGTCTCGCCTCGGGTCACCTCGCAACGATTCGACGAGCACCACCGTCGGGACGATCGGTGGCCAGAGCTCCTCGTCACTCAGTGCGCGGATGAGCGCTGCTGCGGTCTTCGTTCGGGCGGAAAGGCGGGAGAGCCCTCCGCTGTCGAGAACGAGCATGTCAGCTCGCTTGCTGTGTGGCCCGGGTGCGGATGCGCCGTGCGATCGCTTCCGCTTGGGTGACCGCTTGCGCGCTGGGAGCGCCCACTTCTGATTCCAATTCTTGGAGGTAGCGTCCGGTCTCGTCGAGCGCGTCCTGCCGTTCTACCTCGGCCC
>CALBVR010000174.1 GCA_937969565.1 uncultured Acidimicrobiales bacterium
TCGATCGACCAGCGCTCGGCGGTCCGGGCTGCCGGCTTCATCTGGCTGCTCGGTCTCGCCCATTTGTCCGCCGATGCGTTCGGCGCCACCCCGCTTGCGTTGGTGGTGCTGGGCACGTTTCTCGCCCTCATCGTCCCCCGCTCGCTCCCCGAGCCACTCCCGAAGAAGAAAGCGGTCCTTCATGCGTGACCTCTCGATCATCATCCCGGCGTACAACGAAGAACTGCGAATCAGCGAGACCCTGCTGTCGATCGCCGAGTGGCTGGACGAGCGCGGCCTCGATGACGAGGTCATCGTTGTCGACGACGGCTCGACCGATCGCACGGTCGAGGTGGTGCAGTCCCACGCCGACCGGTTCCGCCGACTCCGAGTCGTCGAGAGCCCCCGCAACATTGGCAAGGGCCACGCGGTGCGTCAGGGCATGCTCGTCGGTACCGGTCGTTGGCGACTGTTTCTCGACGCCGACAACTCGACGAACGTGCGCGAGTTCGACCGGATGCTGGCCGCCGCCTCCGAAGAACCGATCGAACCGGCCGTGATGATCGCCTCTGTCGCCGCCGAAGGTGCCGACGTGACCGTGCGCCAGCCGGGTCTGCGGTCCTTCTGCGGACGCCTCGGCAACCGCATCATTCAGCGACTCGTCCTGCCGGGTATCGAGGACTCACAGCGGGGCTTCAAGGTGTTCACCGGCGAGGCCAGTGACGCGATCTTCCGTCGTTGCGAAGCCGATGGCTGGGCGTTCGACGTCGAAGCGCTCGCCTTCGCTCGGGCGCTCGGCTACCACATTCTCGAAGTGCCGGTCACGTGGGAACATCGCGACGACTCGCGGGTGCGCGTGGGCGCGTACTTCACGACGTTGCTGGAGGTTGTGCGAATCCGTCAGCATGTGCGGTCGTCCGCTCCGTCGTTGCCGAGCGTCGCCGACCGACCCTCCCAGCCGCAGCCGCCGACCGTCGTCGTGCACGCCGATCCTCCCGTCGAGTTGTCGGTAGCCTCGACGGATGACTCCACCATCGTCGTCTGAGGTCACGCTCGCCGACCTGCACGCTGCGCGGACCCGCCTCGACGGCGCACTCGTCGAGACTCCGCTCAACCAATCGCACACGCTCTCGGAGATCTGCGGCGCCGACGTCCTCCTCAAGTTCGAGAACCTGCAGTACACGGGTTCGTTCAAGGGGCGAGGTGCCAGGAACCGGCTGCTGAACGTTCCCAAAGGTCGTGGGGTCATCGCCATGTCCGCAGGGAACCATGCGCAGGGCGTGGCTCATCATGGCTCGTTGCTCGGGATCGAAACGACGATCGTGATGCCGGAGAACACGCCGTTCGTGAAGGTGGCGCGTACCCGGGACCTGGGCGCCACGGTCGAGCTTGCCGGCGCCGACGTGATGGAATCCGCGGTGCGAGCTCGTGAGCTCGCGGCAGAACGTGATCTCGAGTTCATCCATCCGTTCGACGACCCGGCGGTCATCGCCGGTCAGGGCACGATCGGGTTGGAGATGCTCGAGCAGGATCCGGAGCTGGACCTGATCATTGCCGCGGTCGGCGGAGGCGGGCTGGCTTCCGGGTTGGCGATCGCTGCGGCCGGGCATGATCGTCCCGTTCGGGTGTTGGGTGTGCAGACGGAGCGGTATCCCTCGATGGCCGATCGGCTGGAGGCCCGTCCGTCGACGGCGCTGGCCGGTTCGACCGTGGCAGACGGCATCGCCGTGACCGAGCCGGGCGAGCTCACGAGCACGATTCTCGCCGACCACGAGGTGGAGATGCTCGTGGTGTCGGAGGCGGCGATCGAGCAGGCGATCGCCATGCTGTTGGAGATCGAGAAGACGGTGGTGGAGGGGGCTGGCGCTGCGGCGTTGGCGGCGTGCATGGAGTATCCGGATGTGATCGCTGGGCAGCGCGTTGGCCTGGTGCTCTGCGGCGGCAACATCGATCCGCGGACGTTGGCGGTGGTGACGTTGCGGGGCCTGGCGAATCAGGGCCGTTTGAACCGGGTGCGGGTGGAGTTGGACGATACGCCCGGCCGGTTGGCGCTGGTGTCCGAGGTGATTGCTCGGGCTGCGGCCAACGTGGTGCAGGTGGATCACGATGGTCTGGGTTCGACCGGCGCTCGATCCACGGTGCTCGAGCTGCGGATCGACACGCTCGACGCTGAGCACGCGGAGCGGGTCCTCGAAGCCCTCACCGCCGTCGGCGTCCAAGCAAAACTCCTCGACTGGTGACCCTCCGCGCGCACCACACCACATCGGTACCAGGTACGAACGTGGGCTGAGACCCACCCTCCGCGCGCAAGCGCTCACATTGGGGTCAGACCCCCTGGGCAGAGGAGTGGTGCGGTGTTGCGATGCTCTCGCCTGGTTTTCAACGAAATCAGCGGCGTCGGATCACCCTCCGCGCGCACGCCCTCACGTTGGGGTCAGACCCCATTGTGGCGGTGCGGTCACGCAGGGTGCACGGTCCGCCACATCGGTACCAGGTACGAATGTGGTGAAGGGGGTGCGGTCTGTGGCTAGAGGAGGAGGAGATCGACGGGGTCGCCGATGCGGGCGCCGTCGCCATCGGGCAGCATGGCGAGCGCATTCGATGCGGCCATTGCGGACAGCTGATGCGAACCCTGGCCGCCGGCGAAGCTCGCCTCGAACACGCCATCCGCATTGGGCTTCGCGTGCACACGAGCGAAGTGCGTCTTGCCGTCCGAACCTCGCAACATGTCGGCACCGGCCACGCCGCGAACCGGCGTCGGCACCGGATCCGGATGCCCCATCATCTTGCGAATCCCCGGTCGGGCAAAGAGCTCGAACGACACCATCGAGGACACCGGGTTGCCCGGCAACCCGAAGATCGGCGTTCCGCCCACGGTGCCGAACGCCAACGGCTTGGCCGGCTTGATCGCCACCTGCATCCATCGCATGTCGCCGATCTCGCTCAACACCTTCTTCACGTAGTCGAAGTCGCCCATCGACACGCCACCGCTCGTGATCACCGCATCGCAACTCTCGGCGGCACCCACCATCGCTGCCCGAATCTGCTCCTCGTCGTCCGGAACCAGCCCGAGATCCACCCCCTCCACGCCCATGCGGCGGACCAGACTCAACAACGTGTGGCGGTTCGAGTCCCGAATCTGGCCGACCTCGAGCGGAACCGGTGCATCGACGAGCTCATCGCCCGTCGAGATGACGCCGACGCGCGGCCGTCGATGTACCGGCACGTCGTACACCCCGATCGACGTGCACACGCCGAGGTGAGCCGGCGACAGTTCGGTTCCGGCAACAAACACGATCTGCCCGGGGGTGACGTCATCGCCGGCCGGGCGGATGTGGTTGCCGACGGGAACCGATTGCGCGACCTCCACAGACGTCTCGTCCTCACTCATCGAGGTGAGCTCCACCATGACGACGGAATCGGCGCCGGGCGGCATTGGGGCGCCCGTCATGATTCGCACCGCCTCCCCGGCACCGACCTCGATGTCCGGCTTGGCTCCTGCCGCGATCGTTCCGACCATGCGCAAGGTCACCGGCGCATCGGCCACGTCGGCCGAGCGGACGGCGAACCCATCCATCGCCGTGTTGTCGAACGGCGGGATCGGCCCGGTCGCAGCAATGTCAGTCGAGGTCACCAGATGGAGGCAATCGTCGACCGGCACGGTCGTGGCCTCGCCAACCTCCACGCCAGAGAGGACGAACGAGCGGGCGTCTTCGAGTGGGATCATCACGACAGGTTAGATCGGGCCACCCCCACCGGGCGTGCCCGCCGAAGCACCCGGACCGCCTTTCCGTACACCC
>CALBVR010000175.1 GCA_937969565.1 uncultured Acidimicrobiales bacterium
TTCGAGCTGGTCGGGGATCGTCAAGGACCGATTCCTCCCTCCCGAGGTTCGCCAGCAAGTCGAAGTGGCGCATGGAGAGCTTGGGCCGAGGGGATCGGTCGACGGGTGCGCGGGAACCGAGTACCCCGATCTCATCGATGGCCGGGTCGAGTTCCTTCTCTACTGGCGAACGCTCCCTTGGGACCATGCGGCTGGTGTGCTCCTTGCGGAGGAGTCGGGCTGTCGGGCGCTGCGACCGAATGGCCGAGCGTTCTCCCTCCGGGACGGCGGGAGTGGACTCGTCGTCGCCCACGAGTCGATCGTCGACGATGTCCGTCGGCGACTGTTCGCCTGACCGAACCACCGACGCGTCCGCGGACGCGTTTCGCGCACGACGAGCGTTCGATCCGCGCCCCTCCGTGGCCGGCTCTTCGTGTCACACCCCCTTCCTAAACTCAGGTTGAGCGGAGCTCAACAGGCACATTCGACGATGTCGAACTCGTCGGAACTCGGAGAGTTGAGCGGAGCTCAACCGGGGTGGAGAGCAGGCGGAAGGAGGCAAATGGTCGCGGCAGTTTCGGTGGGTCATTTTCCGACCATCGGGGAGCAGATCGTCTCGGTTGGTGGTCGGCTTCATCAGGCGCAGTACGAGATCGTGACGCTCGCGGCGGCGATGCACGAGTCCGACGAGTGGTTGCTCGAGGCGAACACTGCCGCCCACTGGATCGGGGATGCGCTCGACATTGCGGTCTCCACTGCACGTGAGTGGGTTCGCATCGGCCGGGCGCTCATCGACCTCCAGGAGCTCGACGAGGTCTTTCGAACGGGGCGACTCAGCTACTCGAAGGTTCGAGCCGTGTCGAGGGTGGCGACGACAGAGAACGAGCTCGACCTCATCGAGCTGGCGGAGCGTACGCCCGCAAACCGCCTCGGTATCGAACTGGCTGCGTATCTCAAGTCCACCGAGCCCGACGACGTCCGTGATGCCCGGTTGCACGACGCCAGGTCGCTGACCTTTCGCACCGACGCCGACGGCATGGTGCACGGCACCTTCCGTCTTCCTCCACTCCTTGCCGCGATCCTCCTGGCCGTGCTGGATGCCCTCGTCATGCAGCGGTCACGCAGAACGGCGAACTACGTCACGGAGCGTGCGCAAGACGCGTCCGCGGACGCGCCCGATGACGAAGTCTGGCCATCGCTCGCTCAGCAGCGGGCCGACGCACTCATCGAGCTGGCGCAGCGAGTCGAAGCGGCCGGCACCGGAACCAACACCAGCCCGATCAACGCCGAGGTCGTCGTTCACGTACGGGGAGACGGCGCAACGCTGGACGACGGAACGCCGCTCACCGATGCGGCAGTCGAACGAATCGCTCCTCGGGCGTTCATTCGGGCGTTGATCCACGATGCCGAGGGCAAGCCGATCAACGCATCCGGCCGACAACGCCACCCGACGGCACGGCAACGGCGTGTGGTGAAGGAACGAGACCGCTGCTGTGTCGACTGCGGCTCCAGCGACCTGCTCGAATTCGACCATGCTCCGGAGTACGCCATCTCCGGCCGAACACTCGTCGAAGAGCTCGTGCTCCGCTGCGCCCCCTGCCACCGCCGCCGACACCGCTCCGGCTGACTTCCTACGCCGTGGCGATGGTTGCGGCGATGCGGCCGATCTCGTCGCTGGATTTTGCGGCGGCGCCGCAGCCGCCGAACGCCACCGTGATCGAGTCGGACACCCGCTCGAGGTGGGGTACGCCGCTCGGCGTGTAGGAGACCGTGCACGGCTTGTGGCGGACCCGGGTGATCTGCCGCTCCGGCAGCAGGGTCTCCATCAGCTCGAACAGTGTCGTCGCCTCCTCCTCGGACCCGCCCTGCTGGAACCACCGGCTGATGTCATCCCCCGAGTCCGCCAGATGTACGGGAAGGCTGTCGCCGCCGATCTTGAGGAGCATCCGGCCGTCGGGGAACTCGACCGGCGGCACCCAGTAGGCCTCGTCGAGTGCCGGATGGGGAGGATTGTCGATGATGAGCGTCGGGAGGTCGGGCCCGGGGCCGAGCTCAGCCAATGCGATGGTCCGAAGCCGGCGTTCGAGTGGCAGGTCGAGGCCCGGAACCATGTCGGCACCGTGTGGTCCGGTTGCGAGGACCACCTGATCGGCCTGGATCGTGCCGCCCGACCGCAGGTGGATCGTGGCGGGGGAGCCGTCCGCGACGGATTCGACGGCATCATCGATCAGTCGTACATCCGCCCGTTCGGCACAGGTCGCCTGCGCCCGCACGAGGGCACGGGGATTGATGAGCCCGGCGGGGGCACCTTCGAAGATGATCGTGTGCGAGGACACCGAGCTCCGGATCCCCGTCCGCTCGAACAACTCGTCGGCGGTCAACTGCTCGACGTCCGCCCCGAGCGCTTGAGCGGTCGTCATCGTCGCCACGGCGTCGTCGGCCAGCACGACCAGCCCGACCGGGTCGTGGAAGGTGATGCCGCTTTCGGCTTCGATCTCGGCGTAGCGATCGATCGAAGCACGGGCCCACGCACCCCACGGTTCGGAGAAGGCGGTGATCCGCGTGACGCGGCCCTGATCCCAGTGGCTGGCCCAGGGGCCGTCGCCGTCGTGCTTGTCGGGCTCGACCGGACCGATGAGCACGGTCGAGTGTCCGGCGAGGCCAAGGTGCCGAGCGGCCGCTGCGCCGATCAGACCCCGACCGATGACGGCGACGTCGAAGCCGGAATCGGTCATTGACTCAGTAGTACCAGGGGAACGCAGACCAGTCGGCGTCCCGCTTTTCGAGGAAGCTGTCCCGACCCTCGGTGGCTTCATCGGTCATGTAGGCGAGGCGGGTGGCCTCGCCGGCAAACACCTGCTGGCCGACGAGTCCGTCGTCGATCAGGTTGAAGGCGTACTTGCTCATCCGCTGGCCGGTCGGGCTCTTGCTGCAGATCTCCCGAGCCCATTGCAGCGCTTCGGCTTCGAGCTCGGCGTGCGGGACGACAGCGTTGACCACGCCCTGCGCCTTCGCCTCGTCGGCCGTGTATGCCCGTCCGAGGAAGAAGATCTCGCGGGCGATCTTCTGTCCGACCTGGCGAGCCAGGTACGCGGAACCGAAGCCACCGTCGAAGCTGGCGACGTCCGTGTCGGTCTGTTTGAACCGGGCGTGTTCCTGGCTTGCGAGCGTGAGGTCCGAGACGACGTGGAGGCTGTGGCCACCGCCGGCCGCCCAACCGGGAACGACCGCAATCACGACCTTGGGCATGAAGCGGATCAGTCGCTGCACCTCGAGGATGTGAAGTCGGCCGCTACGAGCCGGGTCGATGGCGGCCGCGGATTCGGCGTTGTCTTCCGTGTAGCGGTAGCCGTCCTTGCCCCGGATGCGTTGGTCGCCGCCCGAGCAGAAGGCCCAGCCGCCGTCCTTCTCCGACGGTCCGTTGCCGGTGAGGAGCACACAGCCGACGTCGCTGGTCATGCGAGCGTGGTCGAGGGCCCGGTACAACTCGTCGACGGTGTGGGGACGGAACGCGTTGCGAACCTCCGGCCGGTCGAAGGCGACTCGGACGGCGCCGACGTCCTTTGCTCGGTGATAGGTGATGTCGGTGAAGTCGAAACCGGGGACCGGGTCCCAGGCGTCGGCGTCGAAAATCTCGGAGACCGTGTCCATGAGGGCCATCATCGGCCACCGGCCACCGACGTGGCCAACCCACCGGGGCCGACCGGCGGATCAGCGTGGTGCAGCGTCCCCGCGCTTCGGGAGTCGGAGCGCCGCCGCCGTGCCGGTGAGTGCAAACAGGGCGGACAACATGAAGACGACGGTGAACGAGCCGGTGAGGTCGGCGAGGAGGCCGCCGATCTGTGGGGAGAGCATCTGCGCGATTCCGAACGCAAGGGTCGCGGCGGCGAAGCTCGGTCCGAAGTCCTCGAGCGAGGTGTTCTCGACGACGTAGAGGGTGATCAGTCCCGGAATGCCGGCGAAGAGCAGCCCGAGCCCGACGGTCGCCGCAAGCGTCGTGCCGACCCAACCGGGCAACACGGCGAGGGTCAGAAGGCTCCAGAGCGTGAATGACACCGCAAGGGCTGATCGGGGGCCGGATCGTTTGGCAAGGGTGATGATGAGCGGGCCGCCGAACACGACGGCGATACCAAGCAGCGTGAAGGCCAGCGACGCCCGGGCGCCGGTCCATCCACTGTCGTCCTCCAAGCGTGACGTGAGGAACGCAACAACGAGGAGGTACATGAGGCCGAAGGCGGCATAGGCCAAGGTGAGCGCACCCCAGCCGCGCATGCGACGCAGCACGGTGAATCCGCCGAGACCGGTGCGCTGCCCGGATGGCTGCTCCTGGGCATGGCCCACGAACAGCAACGTGGCGATCAACACGACCACCGCGATGACACCTTCGACGGCATAGACGGTTCGCCACGATTCGTCGCCGAGGTTCGATCGCACCCACGCACTCAGCTGGCTGGTGAAGACGATGCCCAGCCCGATGCCGGACCCCATGAGCCCGACGGC
>CALBVR010000176.1 GCA_937969565.1 uncultured Acidimicrobiales bacterium
CCGATCTCGCGCTATCTCGGCCCCGAGGTCCCGGATGAGGAGCTCATCTGGCAGGACCCGGTCCCGGCCGGTACCGAGATGACCGCCGACCAGATCGCCGCCGCCAAGGCCGCCATCATGGACGCCGGCCTCAGCGTGACCGACCTCGTGTCCACAGCCTGGGCCTCGGCCTCGACCTACCGGCAGTCCGACATGCGCGGCGGCGCCAACGGTGGACGCATCCGCCTGTCCCCGCAGAAGGACTGGGAAGCCAACAACCCGGCAGAGCTGGGCCGTGTCCTGGGGGCCCTCGAGGGCGTGCAGTCGAGCCTCGGCTTCGACGTCTCCATGGCCGACCTCATCGTGCTCGGAGGCACCGCCGCCGTCGAGGCTGCAGCCGCTGCCGGCGGCGTGCAGGTCGGCGTCGACGTCAGCACCGGTCGTGGCGATGCCACGCAGGAGCAGACCGACGAAGAGAGCTTCGCTTGGCTCGAGCCCGGCTGGGACGGCTTCCGCAACTACCTGGGCAAGGGCAACGCCCACGTGGCCGAGCATCTGCTCGTCGACAAGGCGCATCTCCTCGGCCTCAGCGCTCCGGAGATGGCCGTGCTGGTCGCCGGCCTCCGCGTGCTCGGCGTTTCCAGCGACGGCCACGGTGTGCTCACCGACCGCGTCGGCACCCTCAGCAACGACTTCTTCGTGAACCTGATGGACATCGGCACCGCATGGTCCGAGTCCGGCAGCGCCGAAGGCGTCTTCGAGGGCACGGACCGGGCAACCGGCGACGCCAAGTGGACGGGTACCCGCAACGACCTCGTGTTCGGCTCGAACTCGGTCCTGCGGGCAATCGCCGACGTCTACGCCGCCGACGACGCCGGAGACAAGTTTGTCGCCGACTTCGCCGCAGCGTGGGCCAAGGTGATGGACGCCGATCGCTTCGATCTGGCCTGATCCAACCATCGTGACCGCCCCGTCGGGATCCTCGGATTCCGGCGGGGCGTTTTCGCGTCCGCAGAGCCGTCATGCGGCCGGTCTGACGCTCGTCAGCGTGCTGGCTGTGGTGCTCCTCGGTTTGGCGCCGGCGAGTGCGACCTGGTCCATCGTGGGCGTCGATCCGGACACCGGAGAGGTCGGCGTTGCGATCGCGTCGTGTGTGCCCGGCGTGCTGCTCGGGGACCTCGACCAGCCACTCGAACCTGTCGTCCTTGTGCCCGGGGTCGGCGCTGGCGTCTCGCAGGCAGCACTGAACAGCGACGCTCCACCCGAAATGCGACGGCTGATTGCCGCTGGTGAAGGAGCAGACTCGATCGTGTCAGCGATCACCGCGCCCGAGTTCGACAATCGGAGTGAGGAACGTCAGCATGCCCTGGTGCTGCTCGACGGCGACGGTGCCGGGTTCACCGGTCTGGCCAACCAATCGGTGGCGCTGGATCGGCCGGCGTCTCTCGGCTGGGCGCAGGGCAACATCCTTGTGTCGGAGGCGGTCATCGACGATTCCGTGTCGGCCTTCGAGACGACTGAGGGCGACCTGGCATCGAAACTTGTCGCCGCGCTACAGGCGGGCGGCGATGCGGGCGGAGACAGCCGCTGCGGCGAACAGACGGCCTTGTTCGCCCATGTCGTCGTGGCCGATCGAGAAGACCCCGCAGACGCTCCTTCCGTACTCCTGAGCGTCTCCGTCGTCGAAGGAGACGGTCAGAATCCGGTGGCACTGCTGTCGGAGGCGTTCGAAGCGGGCGAGCGCAATTGGGTGAGCGGTCCGACCTTCATCGAGGAGTTCGGCCCGTCGCTGGCCGTGCTCGGCCTTGGCGTGATCCTGCTTGTCGGGCTGGTGATCGCTGTCCGCTCCCGGCGCAGGGCCAGCGCTTAGCCAAAGGCTGACTCGCGTGTGCCCGTCAGGCGTCGACGACGCGGTTGACGTGCCCCATCTTCCGGCCGGGTTTGGTCTCGGCCTTCCCGTACAGATGGAGGGCCGCTCGGCCGTCGGCGGTCAGCGACGGAACCGAGTCCATGTCGTCGCCGATCAGGTTCTGCATGACCACGTCGCTGTGGCGTGCTGGATCGCCGAGGGGCCATCCGGCCACGGCGCGGATGTGCTGTTCGAACTGGTCGATGGCACAGCCGTTCTGGGTCCAGTGTCCGGAGTTGTGGACACGGGGTGCGATCTCATTCACGAGCAGGCCCTCCGCCGTGACGAAGAGTTCAACGCCCAGCACGCCGACGTAACCGAGGGCGTCCAGGATCGTGGTGGCGATGTCGACGGCGGCCGACTGCGTGCTCTCGTCGATCGAAGCCGGCACCGTGGTGGTGCGAAGGATTCCGTCGGAGTGCACATTCTCGCCGGGGGTGAAACACGCTGTGGAGCCATCGACCGACCGTGCCGCGATCACGGAGACTTCGCGCTCGAACGCAACGAATCCCTCGAGAACTGCAGGAGCCCCCGCAATCGCCTCGATTGCGGATGCGGCATCTTCCGCTCCGGCAAGTCTGGACTGACCCTTGCCGTCGTATCCGAATCGTCGGGTCTTCAGAATGGACGGAGCGCCGATCTGTTCAAGTGCAGCGTTCAGCGAGTTCAGGTCATCGACCTGCGCATACGGGGCAACGGCCAGCCCAAGACCGCTGAGAAAGTCCTTCTCGGTGATTCGGTCCTGGCTGATGCGCAGCGCCTCGCGGCCCGGGCGAATCGGGGCGAGCGACTCGAGCAGATCGAGAGCGCTCGTGGGAACGTTCTCGAACTCGTAGGTGATCACGTCGACCGAATCACCGAACGCCCGCAGTGCGGCTTCGTCCTCGTAGGACGCCGTGGTCACGCCGTCGGCGACGTGACCGGCCGGCGGGTGTGCTCCGGGCTCGTAGATGTGGCACCGCAGGCCGAGCCGTGACGCCGCGACGGAAAGCATCCGGCCGAGCTGGCCGCCACCGAGGATGCCGATGACGCCTCCCAGCGGCAATGGCTCAGTCATCGGACGGCTCGTCGGGGATCGAAGCGGACAGTTCGGCACGCCATGCATCGAGCCGTTCGCCGAGTGCGGGGTCGGAGGTGGCGAGGATCGACGCGGCCATCAGGCCGGCGTTCGCGGCGCCAGCGCTTCCGATCGCCATGGTCGCGACCGGAAAGCCCTTCGGCATCTGCACGATCGAGTAGAGGCTGTCGACGCCGGACAGTGCGCGTGTCTGGACAGGGACGCCGACGACGGGTACGCGTGTCTTGGAGGCCATCATGCCGGGGAGGTGGGCAGCGCCGCCTGCACCGGCGATGATCACCTTCAGGCCACGTTCCACGGCGGTGCGGCCGTAGTCCCAGAGGCGGTCCGGTGTGCGATGGGCGGAGACGATCTTCGTCTCGTGGGCGATCTGCAGCTGGTCGAGTATGTCAGCGGCTTCTTTCATGGTCGGCCAGTCGGACTGACTGCCCATGATGATTCCGACGTGCACGTCTGCCATGTCTCGCTGCCTCGTGTCCGGTGAAGCCCGAAGTCTACCGACCCACCGCGGCCACACCCCAAAGGTGCCTGGCACCTTTCGGGGCAAAAGGTGCCAGGTACCGTTACATGATTACACGTGTCGATTGTTGAGGAATCAACGATTCTTGTCGTGGCGTCGACGGTTTCGGGCGGGAAAGGTGCCAGGCACCATCAGATGATGACGGGGTCGACTCGGTTTTGGATGGCTCGGGCGAGGTTCAGGGCCGCCATCGCGGAGGTCTTCGGATTGTCCGGGAGCGGATTGTTGGCGATCACGACGTCCAACCCTCCGAATGCGCCGGATGCCGAGATCTCGTGGCGATTGGTCGTCGAATCCGGATCGGCCACGAGCGAGATGAGCGTCCGGTCAGGGCCGATGCCGGCCAGTGCCGTCGTCATTGCGACGTTCGCATTCTTCGGAAACGCCGTTGCGGTGGCCGCCGCGGAATCCTGAAAGAATGTGATCGGCGCCGACAGCCCATCCAGATCGCAGAGCCCCTCGGCCGGCGTTGATCGCCAGGCCTGCGGCGGCTTCACGATCCGATGCTCGACCGAGTCGACCCCCATCCGCATCGCTCCAGCGAGCGCGTCGATGCCGCCGAGCGCTCCCGTCTGGATCTCCAGCTGGCAATCGTGTCGAATCGCGCTGGAACGCAGCGCATCGAGCAGGTCCGGATCGGCCAGTGCAGAGACGGACGACACGATGAAGTCGGCCCCCATCCTTAGTGACGCGTGGCCCCAAGGTTCGACGCTCTCGCGGCCGGCCGCCTCGGCAACCAGACCGACGTCGTGCCCCACGAGTTCCGCCGGGTCCGAAATGAGCGCGGTCCCAGCCGGCAGGCCGGAGCGAGGCCGCTCTGGATCGTTGACCGCCACGAACGCGATCTCCACCGGCGACTCTTCGAGCAGCCTCGCTACGGTCTGGCCGATCGCACCCCAACCGATGAGGCCGATTCGCATTCGTGGAGTCACACCTGGAGTCCGCAGGCCTCGAAGGCTTCGCGTGTGATGGCCTTCTCCTCGTCCGTCAGCTCGAGCAGGGGGAAGCGCACGTGGCCGCCGACCTGGCCCAGGAGGTCCTGCCAGTACTTCTGGTGGGAATGGGGCTTCTCCGCCGGGCGGGTGCCCCACAGCGCGTTGCGCACCGGGTCGAGACTGGCGCTGATGGCCTTGGCCTCATCGGCGCGGCCGGCGAGGGCGGCCTCGGTGTAGTCGTGCATCCGGCGATCCTTCGCACTCTGCAGCAGGAAGGGCGGCGACGAGCACAGATAGAGCTTCCAGTTGAGCTCGAGGATGTTGTCGAGCCACTCCGGTTCTGCCGCAGTGCTGACCTGAATACGGTCGGAGGCCAGCTCGGTGAGCTCGGCGTACATGGAGCGGTCCACGCTGTACTTGATCGCCACGACGTTCTCGAGGTCGGCGAGACGGTTGCACAACTCAGGCGACATGAGATAGCCGCTGGCGGG
>CALBVR010000177.1 GCA_937969565.1 uncultured Acidimicrobiales bacterium
AGTCGACCTTGATGAAGTAGGCGTCGGAAGGTGAGGTGCCAAAGAACGCCCCCTGGCGCCACAACCCTCTGAGGAAGCCATCGAGCGTGCTCCATACCCGTCCCCAGGTGGTGGGGTCGTTCGGTTCAAAGACAACCCAGCTGGTTCCGTCCTTGATGGTCTTCTCCACCATGTTGGAGAGTCGGCGGACATTGATGTACTTCCATGACTGGTGGGACGACAGGGTACGGGCTCCCCAAACACGGAAGCCCTCCGACTCGAACGCGCGGATCGCATTGATGCCCTCCGGGTTGAGGTCCTCCTGCTCTTCTGTCGTGGTCTCGTGATGCAAGCCGGTGATTCCCCGCACGATGGCGTTCGCCGGGGCCTTCCACGGGCCGAGCATCTCGTCCATACGAGCCCAGACGCCAGCCACATGGCCACACGGCGGGACCGATCGCTGTCCAGCTTCGCCTTCTACCAGTAGCCACGGGTAGTACAACGCAGCGAACGGCGAGTCGAACGCTGCGTCCTGCCGCCACTGCAGAACTTCGTGCGGTCGTCGTGTCGAGGGCGGCGGGTCGAGGACAACGAGCCGGTTCTTGTGGGTCTCGCAGTGGTCGATCAACCGGCTTTGTACGTCGAGTAGTGCCTCAGGAGGGAGCTGCACGGCGTCTGGTGCCATGACGATCGTGACATCGTCGAGCGAATCGAGTGCGCCCAACCCTGTCGTTGAGGACGGATCGCCAAGAACGGCATCGGCGAGGGCCACGGGGCCAGCGCCGGTCAGGTCTCCGGGCTCGACCGGCACGATGTAACAGGTCGAGCCCCCGTTTGCGAAGAATCCGCTGACGGCATCTGGAAGGTAGGCGTCATCACAGCATCCGCCGTACAGCCGCGAGTATTCGCCCCACGACGTGATCTTGCGCGGTCGGAGTCCCAACGTCCCAACCTCCCGCTCGTCTCCCTGTGCTGACGGGAGACGTTCGGTGAACCCGATGAACGCTGCGATCGCAGTGGGAGCAGCCTCCAAAGGCTTTGCGCCTCGGTCCACTTCCTCGACGTAGACACCGGGAGCTTGGTAGTTGGGCACAACTGATCCCTTCTCGGAGCGCTGGGGCGATGGTTCGGCCTTGCGGCGTCAACAATCAGCGCTGGCCTCCGCTTCCGCCGGGACTCCAGTAGGTCCAACCTAGCGAATCCGCACTTCTCGTGTGGAAAGGACACTTGGCGGCGCCCTCGGTCACACAGGCCTCCGTCCGGGCGGCCGGATTCGTACACTGGCCCCATGAGCGGAACGCAGTCCAACCCGGTGACGAAAGCGGCGTTTCGAGCGCTGAATCGTGTGGTGAAGCCGGCGGTCAAGGCTGGGCTCGGGTCGCCCCTGCCGGTTGGGCTTGGCATCGTGGTGGTCGAGACGACGGGCCGCAAGAGCGGGAAGACCCGCGAGGTTCCGCTGCTGGCCGCGAGGATCGGCGATCAGGTGCTCGTGTCCACGGTGCGTGACGATTCGCAGTGGCTCAAGAACCTCGAGGCCGACCCGGAGTCCGCGGTGTGGCTGTGCGGTCGCCGTCGCAGCACCGAAGCGTCGACCCGCCGTGGTCCGCTGAACACGGTCGTGTTGCAGGCCGCCTGACGTCCAGGCGGTTCCGCGGAACCGCCTCACCGGGTTCGAGCGAGCGTCGAGGATGGGAGTTCACCGAAGTGCTCCCGGTAGTCACGCGAGAACCGGCCGAAGTGGTGCAGGCCGCTGAGGGAGGCCGCCGACGCGATTGAGTGATCTCCTGCCTCGATCAGGCGGCGCGCATGGTTGAGGCGAAGCAGCTTCGTGAATCGTGCAGGGCTGACCCCGACCGATGCCCGGAAGCTCGTGTCGAGGGTTCGCCGCGAGACGCCGACGGCCCGGGCGAGCTGGGCGACCGAGATGTCGGCCGCGATGTCTTCGGCCAGGATCGAGCGCGCCCAACGAAAAGTCTCGAGGCTTCGCTCGCTGTGCCCGGAGGCGTCACCGCGCAGCCGGTTCATCAGCGCTCGCCCAACGTCTCGGTTTCGAGCCTCAGCGATCTGGCCTGCGTCGGCCGAACGAGATGGATCGAGCCCGGGAACCGATGCAACCACCAGCGACCGGAGCCCTGCGGCCAACCCGGGATTTCTTGCTTGGCGGACACAGCCGGCGTCGCCGCCGTCGGTTGGATCCGAACCCGCCAGCAACGTCGCCGGTAGCGAGACGACCGCGGGGACAGCGCCAGCGGAAATGACGGTTTCGTAGGAGCCGCCCTCGGTCACCAACAGCACGTCGTCGGTCGTGAAGTCTCGCCCGTTCACTCGGCTCAGGTGGGTGCCGCTCTCCATCAGGAAGACCGCGCTCACCTGGCCCGTCGGGCCCGCCCCCTCCTGATGCAACGCTCGGTTCGTCTGCTCGATCGCGATCGAAAGGTCCGGAACGTCATGCGTCAGGAAGGCGCCTTCGTATCGGCCGGGCTCGATCTGCTGGTAGTGCTGATCGAACCCGACGAGTTGTTCCGCCTGCGCGTCGATGTCGTCGAAGCGATCGAACGACACGAATGCGGACATGGCCGAAGCGTACGGTCGGCGCTGCGGAGCGAGCAAGCAAAAAGCCCCCGTTCCGGCGAGGTTTGCCCGAATCGGATAGCCGGCCCTCCATGCGCTCGTGAAAATCGAGACACGCAAGCAGAGGAGAACTCCATGGCAATGATCGACGTCCCCGCCGGCGCCACCGAGCAGCGGGTGAGCATCTCGACCGGCATCGAGCTTCGGGTTCTCCGCGCCGGCACCGGTCCGGCCATCGTCATGGCACCCGGATGGACCTGTTCCGCAGACTTCTTCAACAATCAGCTTGCCGGTCTGGCCGGTGACAACGAGGTGATCGCCTACGACCCACGGGGACACGGC
>CALBVR010000178.1 GCA_937969565.1 uncultured Acidimicrobiales bacterium
CACACCCCGTTGGCGCCGAACGACGATGCCGGCCTCGGCGGTGCAGAGAAGGATGACGAAGCCGCCGATCGTGTCGCCGACCGACGCGAACCCGGCCGCCGTGTCCACCAACACCGCAACCGTCAGCAGCGCGACCGCCCACTGCATCTCCCGCCCCGACCCCCATCGGAACACCGCGTAGATGAGCACCAGGGCGTACATCGCCGAGTAGATGTCCGGCAGTGGAAGATCGCTTCGAGCAAGAAACACGTCGAAGACGGTCAGCGGAACCATGATGCCGGCGAGCGCCAGCAGCGGGTTCGAGCGACGCCACAACAGGTTGAGCGCAAGCGGCGACCAGACCACCAGGAAACCGACGCGCCATGGCATGGGGTCCCGGAGCGAGATCTCGATGATCGACACGATGACGAAGCCGATGGCCAGGACCCAGTCCCACCATTGACGGTCCGGCGCGTCAGCCGGACGGGGTTCGCTGAAGAGGCGGCGCAGCGCAGTGAGCATGCCTCCACGATACGGAAGCTGCGGCCGCTGATCGATCGGCCGAAAGGACGACCGTCAACCACCCGACCGGCCGACCCCACAACCGGCCACACCGCCGATGTGCGGCTCCGGCACCGTCCGCAGGATGAGGACAACCAATCGGACGGAGGAAGTCCCATGTCATCCCTGCTCTATCGAATCGGCCACGGTGCGGCCCGACGCCCATGGCTCGTCATCGGAGCGTGGCTCGTTGCGGCGGCCATCGTTGTCGTCACGTCGGTCACCGCCGGCGCCGAACTCGAAGACTCTTTCGAGGTTCCCGGACTCGACTCCCAGCGAGCCATCGACCTCCTCAGCGAGGCGGGCAACGAATCCGGAGGCATCACGGCGCAG
This sequence comes from uncultured Acidimicrobiales bacterium, assembly GCA_937969565.1. Lineage (GTDB taxonomy): Bacteria > Actinomycetota > Acidimicrobiia > Acidimicrobiales > SHLQ01 > SHLQ01. The sequence continues at coordinate 874 of CALBVR010000178.1, forward strand.
GTCGTCGGCACGCCGCTGGACTCGACCTCGTCGTTCCTGACAAACGCGGATGCGCTCGACGACCTTGCAGAACTCCAGACGTCGCTCGAGGCCCTCCCGAACGTGGTCGGCGTGACCGACACGGCAGGCGCCGCAGCGGCCGGCGACGTCGGCGGCCTCGTGTCCGCTGACGGCCGCATCGCCCTCCTGCGTCTGCAATACCTTCAGGTCGAGGAACTCAGCATCACGGACCTCGAGCATCTGAAGGAGACACTGGCCGCCACCCGAACGTCGACCGACCTCCAGGTCGAGATGGGTGGCGAGCTCAGCTTCGCCTTCGAAGAAGCCGAGACCGGCGCCGGTGAAATGATCGGTCTGATCGCTGCCGTGATCGTGCTCCTCGTGGCGTTTGGCTCGGTGATCGCCATGGGACTGCCCATCGGCGTGGCGCTGTTCGGACTCGCCATCGGGGTGAGCTCGATGTCGCTGCTCGGCCATCTCATCGACGTGCCTTCCTGGGCTCCACAGATCGCCAGCATGGTCGGGCTCGGCGTGGGCATCGACTACGCCCTGTTCCTGATCACCCGTCATCGCGAACTCCTCGCCCAAGGTGTGCCGGTGGCCGAGGCGGTCGGCCGTGCCGTCTCCACCGCCGGCCGCGCCGTGCTGTTCGCCGGCGGAACCGTCGTCATTGCGATCCTCGGCCTCGCCGTCGCCGGCGTCCCCTTCATCACCGCCGCGGGCGTGGCCACGTCGGTGATCGTGCTGATCATGGTCGTCGCCAGCCTCACCCTCGTGCCGGCGTTCCTCGGCGTGGTCGGGCACCGGATCGACCGCTTCTCGATCCGCCGCACCGCCAAGGTCGATTCTGCAGCCGGGGATCGTTGGCACCGCTGGGGTGAACACGTCGCCGGCCACGCCTGGACGTACACCATTGGTGTCACCGGCCTGCTGCTGGCGCTGACCGCGCCGATCTTTGCGCTGCAGCTCGGTTTCCCGGACGAGGGCACGCTGCCCGAGTCCCGTACCGAACGCCGTGCCTACGACCTGGTCGCCGAGGGCTTCGGTGCCGGTACCAACGGCCCGCTCGTCATCGCTGTGGATCTCGGCGACGACCCGAACGTGGCCGGACCGTTGGCGATCGCCATCGCCGACGACCCCGGCATCGCCGCCGTGGCCCCTCCCGAGGTCGATGTCGAGGCGGGTGTGGCGAGCATCTTCGCCATTCCGACCACCTCTCCGCAGGACGACGCCACCTCCGAGACGGTCGCCCGGCTGCGCAGCGACGTGTTCCCAGCTTCGCTCGCCGGCACCAGCGCCAGCGCCCACGTGGGCGGACTGAACGCGAACTTCGGCGACATCGCCGACCGGGTCACCGACCGCCTCCCCTATCTCGTGGGTGCGGTGATCCTCGTGTCGTTCGTCCTGCTCACCGCGGTGTTCCGTTCACCGCTGGTGGCGCTGAAGGCCGCTGTGCTCAACCTGCTGAGCATCGGCGCTTCCTACGGCCTGCTCGTGATGGTGTTCCAGTGGGGCTGGGCCAAGGACCTGATCGGCCTCGAGACGACCGTGCCGATCGTGTCGTTCATTCCGATGTTCATGTTCGCCATCCTCTTCGGCCTGTCGATGGACTACGAGGTCTTCCTGCTCAGCCGCATCCGTGAGGAGTACGACGCCACCGGCGACAACGACCGGTCCGTGATCGAGGGTCTCGCCGGAACCGCACGGGTCATCACGTCCGCAGCGCTGATCATGATCTCGGTGTTCCTCGGCTTCGTCACCTCGTCCGATCCGACGACCAAGATGTTCGGCCTCGGTCTGGCCACGGCGATCTTCGTCGACGCCAGCATCGTCCGCATGGTGTTGGTCCCGGCAACGATGAAGCTCATGGGCGATCGCAACTGGTGGCTGCCCGGCTGGCTCGACCGGCTGCTCCCGACCATCGACATCGACGGACCCACCCACACCGCCGACGAACGAGAGCCACAGCTCACCGCCGCCTGATCCGAGCCGGTCCGCTCAGGGTGTGTCGAGTTGCAGGACCGAGAGGTTGCCGTTCACGGTGACGAAGAGCTGGTCGTCGAACAGCGCCAGCGGTTCGATCCACGCCGTCGGGTCGACGGACTCATCGAGGACGAGCAGCTCTCCGGTTGCCACGTCGACAAGCTCGACCGAGGTCCCGAC
>CALBVR010000179.1 GCA_937969565.1 uncultured Acidimicrobiales bacterium
AGGTTTTCGAGTCGTGCCGCAATTTCTTCGAGTCGATCCATCTCGTTTGTCGCTTTCTGTCCGCCCGCATGTCCAGTTCACCACAGTGCGTGGTCTCTTGCCATCAGGTCGTTCGGCTCAGTTGTTCCCCAGCTCACCCAGACGAGTCGAGGCCGAAGATGAACGACTCCTCGGCCGCGAGCACCGTTCGAATCGTGTCGGCCATGCGGAACCCGTGACCTTCACCATCGAAGAGGTGGTAGGTCACCTCGATTCCCTTGGCCTCGAGCGCGGCCACGATGGCTTCGGCCTGGTTCGGTGGGACGATCATGTCTTCGGTCCCCTGCAGCACCAGCATCGGTGCGGCGATGCCGTCGATGTGTGTCAGCGGCGACCGTTCGGTGTAGATGTCGGCCGCCTCCGGCCACGGACCCACGAGGCGATCGAGGTACCGGGCTTCGAACTTGTGGGTGTCGGCGGCCAGCGCGGCGAGGTCTCCGACGCCGTAGCGGCTGATGCCGCCGCTGAAGACGTCGTGATGAGCGAGGGCATTCAGCACGGTGAGACCTCCGGCGCTACCGCCCGCGATGACCATGCGGTTGGGGTCGACCCGGCCGGTATCGGCGAGGTGCTTCGCTGCGGCCACACAATCCTCGACATCGAGCACACCCCAGCCGTCGTGCAGCGCGTGGCGGAAGGTTCTGCCGTAGAGCGTGGAGCCTCGGTAGTCGACATCCGCCACGGCAACCCCACGGCTGGTCCAGAACCGGACGGTGAGGTTCAGCATTCGCCGGGCTGCGCCGGTCGGTCCACCGTGCACCATGACGAGCAGTGGCGGCGGCTCGGCCGGGGCCTGCTCCGGGTTCGCGGGAGCGTAGAACAGCGTGTGCGCTTCGGCGTCGCCGACCGGGAAGGTGAGGTGTTCGGGATCCGGAAACCAGTCGTTGCTCAGGCCGAGGTCGCGTGGTTGCGAGATTCGGGTCGCCGTCGTGCCGTCGTGCACCCAGACGGCAGACTCCTCGTGAAAGCTCGACGCCACGTAGGCCACACCGTCACCATGTGCTCGCAGGCTGCCGACCGCGCTGTGGCGCCGCTCGACATGACCGTTGGGAAAGCGGATCTCGTCGCCACCCGGCGTGGAGGCCACCACAACGACGCCTGCGGGTGTGTCGATCCAGGTGCTGAGCCCGAACACCCAACCGGGTGTCGCCATCTCCACCGAATCGGTGAGCAGCGGCGAGCGGCTTCCGTCGGTCGGATCCACCTGGACGAGGTTCCACCACTCGGACGCATCCGTCACCGCAACGAGCCGACCGTCCATGGTCCATCCGGGAAGGACGACGGACTCGTCGCCACCCGGGAGCGATCGCACCGTCCCGTCAGGCTCGACCAACCCGAGCGAGGTGACGTCCCACGACATGTTGGGGTGATCCCACGCCACGAACACGACCCGGCCGTCGGGTCCCGGGCGGGGGCTCGAGTAGAAGTCATGACCGTTGGTGAGAACCCGGATGCCCGAGCCATCCATGGCAACCGCAACGACATCGTTCTCGACCTCGTCCGCGGATGGCCCATGGTGTTGCTCTCGAACGCAGATGAACTCGCTGCGATCGACGCTGAGTCGGCCGTCGGCGTAGCGGTCCCCGACCGTGGTCAACTGTCGTTCCGAACCATCGGGATCCAGCACGAAGAGCTCGCCGCCGCGGGCGTCGTCGCAGTAGATGACCATCCCCGCTTCGGCCCACCATGCGCCGCCGCCGTACTCATGGACTCGAGTGCGGGCGTTCACCTCGGGACCGGTGACCTCGTCGATCTGACCGTCCCGCCAGCGCATGATCGCTGCCCGGCCGCCTTCGTTCGGACGATTCTCCGCCCACAGCACATCGTTGCCGTCGGTGATCGTTTCGGCGATACCGACGGCGCCCGAGAGCAGAAGATCGACGGTGATGGGTGAGGGAAGTGCGCTGGACATGGCCGCATTCTGCCACCGTCGTATCCTCGGGTCATGACGTTCGGTTCTGGCGGCAGCTTCCTCGAACTCGAAGGCGACTGGTATCGGCCCACCTCGCATGCCCGCGGGCCGTGGGATCCGGAGGCCTGCCACGGCGGCCCGCCCGCCGGAGCGATCGCCCGGGAGATGGAGTTGGCGGTGCCCGGGGCTCCACTCCGACGACTGACGGTCGACCTGCTCCGACCCGTGCCCTTCGCCGGTTTCCGGATTCGATCCGAGATCGTTCACGGCGGTCGGACGGTCTCCAGCACATCAGCCGAACTCGTCGACGCACAGGACCGGGTCTGTGCTCGAGCTCGAGGCCTGCACATCGCTGCAGGAGAAGCCGCCGACCTGCCAACGATCGAGTCCCGACTGCCCGGTGGATCGCCGGCTGACGCCGTGGATGGCCCCTTTCCGATCGAGCATGCGCTGCACGACCTCCCGGCGTTCAACGACCCGTCCGGCGTTCGCATGCGCTACCCGGCCGGCCAGGACAACACTCCCGGACCGACGACGACGTGGATGCGGACCGTGCCGCTGCTGCCCGATGAGGAGCCGTCGCCGTTCCAGCGCATCTGTGCGTTGGCCGACTCGGGCAACGCGATCAGCCGAAATGCGCAACCGTGGGAGGTCAATTTCGTCAACCCCGACCTGACCCTCGTGCTCCATCGTGCCCCGGTCGGCGACTGGTTGGGTTCCCAGGCCGAGAGCCACTGGCAGGCTGACGGCGTCGGCCTCGCCGACGCGCTGCTCTTCGACGAACAGGGTTTGGTCGGCCGCGCCCTGCAGACGCTGGTCCTCCGGGTGCCGCGTTGACCGTCGAGCGGACCCGTTCGGTCACGCTCGTCGTGGTCGGATCCGATGGGGTGCCTCGTGGACGGTTCGGGCCGGTTCCGGTCGAAGAGCCATGGTGGCAGGAAGTGGGCCCGGTGGCGGCTGTGCTGCCGGGTTCGGTCGTGCTGCGGATGTTGTCGGCAACGGCAGACCCGGACGAGCCGATGGGTGGCCACGTCGACTACCTCGTCCAGTTCGACGGTCCCGTCGCTCTCGATGAGTTCGAAGCGATCCCCGTTCTTGCTCACGACGAACTGCGTATGCCGTGGGCGGAGGTGGGCGGGCCCGACGCCGACATCGCCTGGGCTCGAGCGCACGTCGGCCTCACCGGACCGGCCGAGCAGGTCAGAGCATGGAACCTGTCCTCGGTGTGGTGGGCGAACACAACGAATGGGACGGTGTGGTTCAAGGGCGTGCCGCCGTTCATGCAACACGAGTCGGCGGTTCTCGAGCTGCTGCGTGCGCACCCGGTTCCGCACCTACTCGCGGCGGACGGCCATCGTCAGTTGCTCGCAGCGATGCCCGGGCGCGACGGCTACCGGGCCGACCTGGCGGAACAACGCCGGATGGTCGACGCCCTGCTCGACATCCAGGTGGAGACGTCTCGCCGAGTCGACGAATTCGTCGCCGCCGGCGTGCCCGACCTCCGATCGACGGCGTTGGTCCGCCGTCTCACCCAGCTGGTCGACCGCATCGCCCCTACGGACTCGGCGCTCCGCGGTCTGGTGAACTCGCTTCCCGACCGGCTGGCGACGATCGACGAGTTCGGGCCACCGGCCGCACTCGTCCATGGTGATGCCCACCCCGGAAATTGTCGGCTCGGCACCGACCCGCCGCTGTGGTTCGACTGGGGCGACAGCTTCGTCGGCAGTCCCCTGTTCGAGCTGGGCACGGTTGATCGCTGGCCGGGCGTCGGCATCGACGGATGGCTCGACCAGCTCGACGCACGCTGGCCCGAACGAGACGCCCGTGCGGCATGGGCGGTGTTCGAACCCGTCGCCCTGCTGCGTCAGGCGTGGCTGTACCAACACTTCCTGGACAACATCGAGCCGTCGGAACGGATCTTCCACGAAGCCGATGTTCCCGACTACCTGAACCGAACCCGCGCCCTCCTCTGAGATCTGTGCAGCGTGGTGTGTCCATTTGGCACACCACGGTTCACAGAACGTTGTGGGCGCGTAGCATCGCGGCATCCCCCACCGAATGGAGAACCCCATGGCTGATCGTGATGTCGAGAAGGACGTTGCCACTTCCCAGTTCGTCGACACGCTCCGGCGCCTCGCCGATGCACTCGAGGCCGGCGAGTCGTTCCGGATTCAGGTTGCGAACGCTCGCTTCACCGTGCCAGCCGATGCGTCACTCGTGATCGAGCATGAGGCCGAGGATGGCAGCGAAGAGCTGGCGCTCGAGCTCCAGTGGACCAACGCCGACTGAACCGACTTCTCCT
>CALBVR010000180.1 GCA_937969565.1 uncultured Acidimicrobiales bacterium
TCTTCGACATCATCACGATCAACTCCCGCCTCCCCGAGTCCTCGGCGGGCGACATCTGGGCCGCGATCGCGTCCGTTCGAACCGGCGATCGTCGACTTCGCGAGGTTGCACGTCGGTACGGCGTCGAAGCCTTTCGAGCCGCGTCGAAGGACTTCATGGACTACGGCGAACGGGTGGCCCGCGCCGGGCTCGTCGCACTGCCGAAGGGAACGTTCTCGCTGACCGAGGAGATCGACGACGGCCGCGTCTTGGCGGTCTCCATCACCATCTCGGACGACGAGTTCCTCGTCGACCTCCGAGACAACCCGGACCAATCGACCGCTCCGACCAACTGCAGCCGGGACGCCGCACTGATCCCCGTTCAGATGATGTTCAAGTCGCTCACCGACGGCGGCGTCACCGCGAATGCCGGGTCGTTCCGACCGATCCGCTTGTTGACCCGCCCCGGTTCCGCCTTCGACCCGATCGAGCCGGCACCGATGGGCTTTTACTACGACCTCCTCCTCCCGCTCTACGACCTGTTGTGGCGATGCCTCGCCCAGGCCGTGCCCGACCGGTTGCCGGCAGGCCACTTCGCCTCCGTCTGCGCGACGTTCCTCGGCGGCACCCACCCTGACACCAACCGGCCATACTCGATCATCGAACCGCAGATCGGCGGTTGGGGCGCCGGTCAGCATGGGGACGGTAACGCCGCCATGTTCAGCGGGGTCCATGGCGACACCTTCAACTGCCCCGCCGAGATCAACGAAGCCAAGAACGGACTCATCGTCCGTCGACTCGAGCTCAACACCGAAGACGGCGGCGAAGGACGACACACCGGGGGCCGCGGAATCATCACCGAATACGAGATCCGAGCCGCCGATGGCGTTGCGACCCTCGCCTTCACCCGCTCCAAGTTCCCACCATGGGGTAGCGACGGCGGCCTCGAAGGTTCACCCAACTACTGCGAACACATCGCCGTCGAAGACGGCTCGACCACCAGGCATTCCTTCGCTTCGGGCATTCCGACAAAGCCCGGGGACGTCATCCGCATCGTGACCGGTAGCGGCGGAGGACTCGGCGAACCGCTCGATCGCCCCCGAGAACTGGTGCTCGACGACCTACGCGACGGCCTGGTGTCCGAATCGCGAGCAGCTACCGTCTACAACGTGAGCCCGACATGATTCGCACGTACCTCGAACTCGAACTGAAGCCGGGGGCAGCCGAAGGGTTGGCCTCGCTGTTCGAGCGGGAACGGATCCTCGAAACCTCCGCCGACCAGGAAGGCTGCCACTCGGCAGAGCTCACCATCTCCGACGATGGACTGATCGCGCTCGTCACCGCCACCTGGTCCAACCGGGAGGCCTACGACACCTGGACCTCACGAGCCGACCGCAGCACGCAAGCCGACGAGCTGAACTCGTTCCTCCGCCGGCCCGTCGGCCCGGAGACTGTGGGCCGGGTCTTCGACGTCGTCCGGATCGCCAACGCATCGTCGACCGCGTGAGAGCGCACGGCGAGATGGAAGATCGCAGACCCGACCTGGCCGATCAGTTCAGGCGGGGCAGCCGATCACTTCCACCTCGGCCAGGTGGAACCACTGCGACGCCGGATGGCCATTGGTCAGGCGAACGACCTGGCCACGGCTGACCGTGGTGAGCGGCACGATTGTCGGGCGGCCGATCGTTCCCCATGCCACACCGGCCGAAACGCCGTCGAGATCGATGGCGACGTTCTGGATGCGGGACTGACAGCAGTCACCACGGTTCCACAGGCGCACCTCGGCGATGTCGAAGATTCCCCCGAGATCGACCTCCCACCAGGCGTTCAGCTCCTGCCACGTGTGGAAGCCGTTGCGGTCGGCCGACATTGCTCCGCTGGTGTTTCCGTTCACGCCCTTCTCGGCGGGAAGGCCGGGCCACGGGCCACTGCTCATGGTGGTCGCCTTGCCCAGCGCCACGTTCTCGAGCGAGCTGCAGGACGATGCGGCAGCGGCCACACGACCGAATCCGGCAACCGTCGGCGCCGACCAGACGCTGGTTGCGACGGCGCCGCCCACAAACACACGTCGACCGACGGTGCGACGCGGCGCCTCAGGACGCGATGCGTCGAGGGCGGTCGGGCTGGCGGGCACCTTCACCTGCTCCTCGTCGGCGAACGCCAACGAGCGATGAGCCGGGTGGGCACACTTCCCTCATCTTTCGCAGCCGGCTGCTTGACTGGAACCGTGACCGGCGCCGACGAACACCTCATCACCTCAATCGACGATCTGCTCCCCCGCTACGGCGACATTGCGCTTGGGGCCCGAACAAAGGAACAGGATCATCTGGCTCCCGTGTACCGGGAGATGATCGCCGCATCACCGTTCTGTGTGCTGGCCACCGTCGGACCCGATGGCACCGACTGCACGCCACGCGGCGACGAACCGGGTTTCGTGCGCGTCATCGATGCCCACACGCTCGAGCTGCCCGACCGGAAGGGAAACAATCGGCTCGACAGCCTGCGAAACATCATCGAGGACGGACGCGTCTCGCTCCTCTTCCTGATACCGGGTCGCATCGACAGCACACGCGTCAACGGCCGGGCCGTCATCACGACCGACCCGGACGTCCTCGCATCCCATGAGATCGACGGGAAGTCGCCGGCCACCGTCATTCGGATCACGGTCGAGCGCGCCTACTCACATTGTGGGAAGGCGATGATTCGCTCGAACCTGTGGAACCCGGAGGACTGGCCGCCGATCGAGGGGCTGCCCACGCCCGGCCAGATCTCGAACAGCTTCAAGGATTTCGAGATGGACGTCGACGCCTAC
>CALBVR010000181.1 GCA_937969565.1 uncultured Acidimicrobiales bacterium
GTAGCGGGATCGTCCGGGCTTGATCGTGGACACGTCGGTCGGGAAGAGCCGCTGAAGGCTTGCTTCGGCGTCCGGGCCGGTGAGGATCATCTTGCCCAGCGTGCTGACGTCGCCGAGGGAAACCCGCTCGCGCACCGCCGCATATTCGGCGTCGGTGTCGCCGTAGGTCCACGGTCGCCACCAGCCGCCCATGCGGTCCATCTGTGCGCCGAGGTCCCGATGCACGGAGTCGAGCGACGTGCGGGCGAGTGCCGGCAGGTGCGATCCGGCGGCGATCTCGTTCATGGTGAGCTGCTTCGCCATCGGCCGGAACGTGAAGGCGGGCTGCAGCTCCTGGCCGCGGTCCTGCAGGAAGCTCCGAAGGTACGGGGTGCACACCGACCCCTGACAGGTGCCGGTGCCGGCGAGGGTGCCTCGCTTGAGGAGCTCCATGTGGGTGAAGCCGCGTTCGTAGATGTCGTCCAGTTGCTCGACGGTGACGTTGCTGCATGGGCAGGCGATGCCGGAGCTCGGGCAGGTGGGGACGGTGGGCTCGAGGGCGGCGTCACCGACGACTTCGACGTCCATGAAATTGGCCATGCGGGCGAGGCCGGTACGGGGATGGATGCCGAGGCCGACGATGGCGTTGTCGCCTTCGGTGCGGACTTCGGCGCCATCGACCATGGTGATCACTGCAGTGAGTCGTTCGTCGCCTTCGAAGCGGACCAGCTCGCCGGGAGCGATGGTGGTGGCGGCGACGTCCTCGGGCACGTCGCCGACCGCAACGGTCCGGCCGAGGTCGATGCCGGCGGCCTGCACGAGCGCGGCGGCGCGTGGTGTCCAGAGTCCGGCGAGGCGGCTGCCCGGCACGATCGGCTGGATCTCGGCGGCGCCGGTGGCGACGACGATGTCGTCGCACTCGATGTTCACCATGCCGTCGGCGGTGCGAGCGACAACGATCGGCCCCGGATAGACGGCGATCGCTTCGGCGCCGTCGTTCGTGTCGAGGAGTTCGACGATGCGGCCGGCGTCGACGGCTTGTTGTCGGGCCGCTTGGCCGGACTCACCGCCGCCGATGACGACGACGTCGGCGCGTCGGTGGATGGCGGCGACGGTCTTGGCCTCGGTGTCCCAGGCAGGCAGCGGGGGTTCGCCGTTGGTTGGGTGTGGCTCGATGTGGACGCCGACTTCGGCCGGGGTCTGGCAGGCGCGGACGTAGGAGATGCCGTCGACGGTGCACAGGCAGTTGGGACAGTCGCCAGCGAAGCAGAGCGGGCCGCCGGCAGGATGGATGCCGTGCCGTGTCAGGGCGAGAAGCGCCGAGTCGCCGGGCGCAAAGGTGATGTCCTGACCAGCAAAGTCGAACGTGTCATCGCTCACCGCGCCGAGTGTACGGCACCGGTTCGTCGAGGTCGGATCCGGCGCCACCTTACGCGCGCCCCCGCCCACTTTCGTACCTGGTACCGATGTGGTCGCCTTCGCGCGTTCCGTGGCCGCGGAACCGCCATGGGGTCTGACCCCATTGTGAGCGGGTGCGCGCGGTGGGTGGTCAGTTGAGGTCGTGGGTGGCGGCGTAGTCGGCGAATACTGGATCGAGGTCGGTTGGCTCCAGTCCCCAGTCGGCGAGTGCGTAGGGCCGAGTCCGGGGTCGACGGAGTGGGTCGGCGTTGACCCAGGACCGCATTGACTCGATGGCCGAGTCGTCTACCGGTAGACCCGCCCACTGCAACGCGGCGATGCCCGTGTTGACGGGATCGCCGACGAGATCGCGATAGTGAACGTGCAGCACGTCGCGCCCAGCGAGCGCCCGGTCGGCCCTTCGGATGTACTCGGCGAGTCGTGGTGGAAACGTCTCCGCATTCCAGTTCCGATTGGGCTCGCCGAGCGACAGGCGTTGCGAGAACCCGGCGAGGTCGAGGAACGAAGCGACGCAGCGAACGGGATCGCGGTGGGTCCAGATGATGCGAGCATCCGGGTACTCGGCCAGGAGGGCATCGATGAAGAACGCGTGCGCCGGCATCTTCAGCACCCACTGTCCGGGCGCCTCGCTCTGCAGAATCTGCAGGGTGCGTCGATGGTGTCGGTAGGCACTGGTCATGTCGCACGACTCGATCCAGTCCCGATGGGCAGGGAGGGGCAGCCGGGCGTCCCACATCACCGATCTCACATCCTGAGCCAGCACGAAGGTGCATTCGGTCGGGCCGTCGGCCCACTCCCAATGCGGCGGTGGCGGGTCGATCTTCGGGAACACCGCTTGCTGGAACTCGAGCATCTCGAGGCAGCGCTGGTCGGTGCGGAGCGCGGCGCTCGTGGGCGGCGGCACGCTCATCACCGCTTCCCAGTTCAGGAGACTGCGAACGTCGGGGCTGCAGTCGAGGAGGTATGACAGCGCCGTCGTGCCGCTGCGGGGAAGTCCGAGGATGACGATCGGGGCGGTGACCGGCGAGCTGGCCAGGTGTGGGTTGGCGGCATGGTGCGCGTCGACACGGAGTCGGTTGACGAGCTGATTGGCGATCTCGCTGATGATGATCGAGCGTCCACCCGGGCGAACCGAGGGTTGGTCGAGCGCAACCGAGAGAAGCTCGAGCCCTTCGAAGAACGACTCGTCACCGGATGGTGTCCGTCCACTCCGATCCTCGACGATGGCGAGGATTTCTTCGACGGTCGCGGTCACGTGCCGAGCGTAGTTCCCACCGTCCGCGCCGACCCGCTCACATTCGTACCTGGTACCGATGTGGTCGGGTGCGCGCGGTGGGTGGCTGCGACGTCACACTGGGGTCTGACCCCATTGTGGTGGGGTGCGCGCGGTGGGTGATCGTGGCGGGTTGGTCAGAGGAGGGAGGCGACTTCGGCGACGACGCCGGCGGAGGCGTGGCGCAGACCCTGGACCGTGTCGTAGTCGGCGGTGATGCCGAAGTAGACGTCGTCCCGCAAGGACATGGCCGCCATCGCAATCTGCACACGGCCGGGCAGTGGGATGACCGGGTACGTCTCCACCATCTCCTTGCCGAGGACCTCGATCGACTGCTCCGGGCCGGGCACGTTGATTGCGACCGTGTCGACCCGGTCGTTGGAACCGGTCTCCAGCATCGTCGACCGCACGCCCTGTGCGAGGATGCTCGGTGCGACGAAGTTTTCCTGCCGTCGCAGCGTCCGGCCCGCGGTGGCGCCGGTCCGGGCGGCCCCCGAGCTCGTCTGTGCATGAATGACGCCAAGCCGTATGGCCGGGTCTTCCTCGGCGATGGGGAGTTGGGCGGTGAGCGTCGTCACCTGACCGGAGATGCCGGCCGAAGCCGCACCCACTGCGAGCGGGACGACGACGGTGATCATCTCCGGTAGCGGCCGACCGACCTCGACGAGATAGTTGCGAATGCCGCCGCCGACTGCGGCGAGGATCACGTCGGTTGTGGAACAGCCGTGCTTGTTCCGGACCGCACGAAGGTCGTCGAGCGGAACGACTGCGGACTGCCATTTGCGATGCGGTCCGGCGGATCGGCTGAGCGCGTCCGGGCTGGCGGCGCGCTGGGCGCCGGCCGTGAGCCGCTTCATCGTTCGGATGGGGGTGTTGGCGATGTTCCACGCCACCCGCGCAGATTCCAGCGGGTCGAAGACGAGATCGCCGACCGCGTCGAGGAGCAGCGCGCCGTTGCCGGGGAGCGGTCGCGGCATCCGCTGGCCGATGGTCGAGTGCACTTCGATGTCGTCGGCCAGAAGTCCGAGGATGTCGGCACCGGACACGCCGTCGATCACCGTGTAGTGCACCTTGGACACGAGCGCCCACTGTCGCTTCGGGAGGCCGGAAACGATCCAGAGCTCCCAGAGCGGCTTGCCCCGATCGAGCCGTTGCGACAG
>CALBVR010000182.1 GCA_937969565.1 uncultured Acidimicrobiales bacterium
GGCAATCCGAACGAGATCTCCGAGCAGGAGCTCAACTACGAGTTCACGACGGCGCCGGTCTACACGGGCAACGCGACCTTCGCCCAGACCTCCGGTGTCGGAGTGAATGGCATTGCGATGGAGCCGGGCACCGGCGAGACCGTGTCGTGTGAAAGCGGCGAGAGCTACCGCATCGAGGCGTTGCAGGACCTGTACAACCTCGGCCTCGATGTGAACAACGCCCACGTGCAGCCGGGCGGCCAGTACCACTATCACGGCCTGTCCCAGTTCCTGGTTGCCGCCTTCGACTCGGATGAGGACCTGGTTCACGTGGGCTTCGCCGCCGACGGCTTCCTCATGTACTACTCAAAGTCCGGCGCCTTCGACACCGGATATTCGCTGGCCACGGAACCCCGTACCGGCACGGACTGCACGTACCGCGGCGAGACGGTCGAGGTCGACGGGACGATGCCCGACGGCACCTACGTGTCCGATTGGGTTCACACCGATGCCGGTGATCTGGACGAGTGCATGGGCACCGAGGTCAACGGCGAATACGTCTACGTGATCGGCGAGCAGTACCCGTACATCTCGCGCTGCCTGAACGGTGAGGTCACCGGTGGAGGCCCGGGCGCTGGCGGCGCTCCGCCCGAAGGCGCTGAGGGTGCTGCGGGCGAAGGTGCGGCCGGACCGCCGGACCTCGATGCCGCCGCCGCTGAGCTCGGCATCAGCGTCGACGAGCTGACGGCGGCCCTCGGTGGACCGCCGCCAGACCTCGATGCCACGGCGGCAACGCTCGGCATCAGCGTGGAAGAACTCGCTGCTGCCCTCGGCGTTCCCGCCAACTGATCGCCCCTCCGCGCCGCCCCCTCGCTCCCACCGCGAGGGGGCGTGCGTACGATTGACGACAACCTCGAGGTTCACATGAGCACGCACGACTCCCCATTGGTCCTCGTCGCAGACGACGAGGAGAACATCCGCTTTCTCGTCGAGTCCGGTCTGCAGTTGGCCGGGCTTCGTACGGTTGGTGCGGGCGATGGCCGGGAAGCACTGACGAAGGTCGCGTCGGAGCGGCCGGATCTGGTGATCCTCGATGTGATGATGCCGGAGCTGGATGGTTTCGATGTGCTGCGGCGAATGCGCGAAGGCGGTGACCGGACGCCGGTGATCTTCCTGTCTGCTCGCGATGGAACCGAGGACCGGGTGCGTGGCCTCACGACCGGCGGCGACGACTACATGGTGAAGCCGTTTGCGATCGCCGAGCTGGTCGCCCGGGTTCAGCTCCGTTTGGCGCAGCGGGGTGCCGCCGCCAAGAGCACCGTGTTCCGGTGTGCCGATCTGGAGGTCGACATCGAGGCGCACCGGGTCACGCGGGCCGGCAGTTCGATCGACCTGTCCCCCACCGAGTTCCGACTGTTGGAGATGCTCATCTCGAACACCGGTCGGGTCCTCAACCGGGCACAGCTTCTCGATCATGTGTGGGACTACGACTTCGACGGCGACAGCTCGGTGGTGGACACGTACATCAGCTATCTGCGCAAGAAGGTCGACACGACACCACCGAAGCTGATCCACACGATTCGTGGCGTGGGCTTCTGTATGCGGGTCGACGAGTGACGCTTCGCACCCGAATTCTGAGCGGGTTCGGCTTCCTGCTGCTCATCTTCGCCGCGCTCGCTGCCGTGGTGATCCTGGTGCAGCGGAACCAGCTTGTTGACCAGGTCGATGCGCAGCTTGCGGCGGCAACTCCGCTGGGTCGGCCGCCGGCGGCCCGGCCTGGTGCGGCACCGGGGGCTGTGCCTGGGGCCGGAGATGCGCCGGCGGGTGCACGACCCGCGATTCCGGAACCGCCGATCCCAGAGCAGCAGGTTCCCGAGGAACCGGTTTCCGACCTGTGGCTCGGCGTGATCGCGCCGGACGGCACGGTCGAAACCATGTCGGTTGGTTTGCTCCTCCCGGCACTTCCGGACGTGTCGTCGGTCGATGCTTCGGCGACGACGGTGACGACGGGGGACCTGTCAGCGGCGGATGGCGATGTGAGCTTCCGTTTCCGGGCGGAGCCTCGTGAGCCGGGTGACGGCGTGCTTGTGGTGGCGACGCCGCGGACGGACGTGGATCAGGCTGTGCAGCGCCTGTTCCTGTCGTTCCTGCTCGGCGGTCTTCTGCTGGTGGCGACGCTTGGTGCGCTGGCCGTGTGGCTGTTCCGGTTGGGGTTGTGGCCGATCTCGGCCGTGACGGAGACGGCGCGGGCGATTCGGTCGGGAGACCGGTCGCAGCGTGCGCCGGAGTTGGACCCGCACACGGAGGCGGGCGAGCTGGCGTTGGCCTTCAACCAGATGCTGGACGATCGGGACGAGGCGGAGGATCGGCTCCGTCGGTTCGTGTCCGATGCGTCGCACGAGCTCCGAACGCCGCTCACGTCGGTGCGCGGCTACCTGGACTTGTGGGAGCAGGGCGCCTTCCGGGCCGATGGGGCGACGGAGGACGCGGTGCGGCGGATGCAGTCCGAGTCCGGCCGCATGGCCACGCTCGTCGACGACCTTCTGCAGTTGGCTCGGCTGGACGAGGGGCAACCGCTCGAGACGAGCGAGGTGGC
>CALBVR010000183.1 GCA_937969565.1 uncultured Acidimicrobiales bacterium
GCCGCCAGGCAACCGCATCGGCGCAGCCGAGTGCGGATGTGAAGGTGCGGAGGCCCCGGAATGGAAAGGCGGCGACATTTCCTTCCGAGACCCCCGCTCTGATGGCCCGCATGCGGGTGCCGGCCATCAGTCCGTTCGTCACCCGTAGCCGAGGTCGGCGCAGGTGACGGCGCTCAATGCAGCCCGGTCGCTGTCGTTCAACATGACCTGGCCGTTGAGCCGCGGATCGAGGAGTGAACCGTCGGCGACGTGCTGCGGGCCGATGAGAACGTGGCCCAGCTCGTGGCTGACGATTTCGTGAATCACGGCGGGTTCGTTTGCGTAGGGATGGTCCGGGTTGATGAGAATCTGCCGGCCGTCCGGGCTGGTCCATCCCAGTGGCGCCGCCTCGGTGGGCCACTCACCGCCAAACCGGATCTCGACGGTGGCACCACCGTCCACGACGAGATCGATGTTCGACGTCGCCCGGTTGAGGTCGCCCAAGGCACCCACTGCAGCGTCGGTCATGGAGCCGAGGTCGATGGCGAACGAGAGCGAGCATGTGGGCCCTGCCGCCGGCGTTGCAGGGGCTGCCGGCGCAACGGTCGTTGCGACGATGGACGTCGAGCTCGTTTCGGTCGCGATCGGGGTGCGAGTCGCGTCCCGTTCGAGGCGCTGCTCGGTCCGAGCCACGACTGCGGCCGCTGCCACATTCTGTGTGGGAGCGTTTCCGAGCGCGTTCGATTCAGTTGTCGTGTTCACCGTCGATTCAGTGCATCCGCCAGGGCACTCCTCTTCCGTCGGTCCGCCCCACGAAAGAGTCATCGCCATGGCTACAGCTACTAACCCGCCTGCTGTAGCAATGTGCATAGGTTGTACATCCAGTTACGGCAGCGGTCGGGGGCCTCTGGATCGCGAAACGGTTACAACTCGGCGACGGTGGAAGGAACGGCGAGCATGCAGCGCAGTGTCGATGAGTTGGAACGAACGATCCGGCTTCATCGGCTCGCGCGCGTCGGAGCGGTGCTGCTCCTGATCCTCGGCGGCTGTTCGTCTGAAGAGCCGGCGCCGACCGCCACTGCTACAGCGGCACTGGTGGCCGACGAGGGGTGCCCGATGACCGTCCCGCCCGCCGAGCCCTTCGTGCCCCCTGACCCGTGGCCGGCCGTTCCGTCGTCGAGCGAGTTCGTCTGGTACGGGAGCGACGACCTGTGGACCGTCCTTGAGGTCGGTCGGTCGATGGAGAACAAGAGCGTCTGGTGGAGCGTGAACTTCACGAGCGCCGCGTTCGAGTCGCAGCCGGAGATCGCGGTCGTGTTCGAACGGCTCGATGTGGAGGCCGACGCCGTCGTCTTCGCCTCGCCGGGAACGAACGCCTACACGCCCGAGGACGAGCTGTTCATGATCAACGGCATCGAACCGAGAGATCCGGGATGCTGGCAGGCCACCGCCACCTACAAGGGCGCCACACTGCAATACGTCTACTCGGTTCCCGGTGGCAGCAGCTGAAAAACGTGCGATGGCTGGCCCGGAGGCCAGCCATCGTTTGGGTTCACCAGCGGGGAGGGGGGACGCCCCGCTGCGGTGATTGGGGGATTTTGTGGGCCCCGGGAAGGAGGGGGAGTCCCGGGGCCCAGATCTGTTGCTCAGGCGGCGACCAGCGCCTCTTCGTCGTCGGCGAGCCAGCTCTCGACGGAGGGCGTGTCGGATCCGAAGACCCGTCGCATGAGGTCGGAGACGCCGGGGGAGTCCTTGGTGAGGCTCTCCGCTACGCGGTCCCGATCGGCAAGCTGTTCGTCGGTGACCAGGAGAAGTGCGGCGAGGTTGTCGACCCGCTCGTCGGTCCGAAGGTCGATGATTTCGTTCTGCATTGGTGGACCGTCCTTTCGTCTGATTGGTCCGTGTATGCCATCTACAACCAGTACTACGCACGCCCCATTCCCGAAGGATGCGCGTCTTACCCTCTTCTTGGATTGACAGTGGTCACAGCGCCGGCCGGTCACAGGCAGAGTCCGTTCTCGCTGGTGCCGCGACCGCACATTGCGGTGGACGTGACGGTGGTGGCGGCGATGCCCTCGTTGCCCGGCGCCCAGTCGAAGTCGAGCCGGAACCCGACGATTGCGTCTCCCTCCAGTCCGACGACGTCGAACACGGCGGAGCCGGTGTTGTCCGGGCCGGGTGTGATGCTGACCCGGGACACGTCGGCGTCGGCTCCGGCTCCCAGCTCGGAGGCGAAGCGGAAGGCGAGATTCCACGGGTCGCTGGCTTCGATGCCGACCAGCCCGGCTTCGGCCAACGGATCGCCCGGGGTGCTTCCGAGGGCGATGGGCGGTACACACCACCGATCGTCGAACGTCAGGGCCGGGGTCGGCACGAACGCACCCTCGTGGTACATGGATGCCTCCCAGGTCACCGGGGTCGGAACCTCGATGTCGGTCATGGCGGGAGCGCTCCAGTGCCAGAGCCGGGCGCCGACCGGGGACGCTTCCACGCACCATCCCCCCTGACCGGTGAGCCCACTGTTCTCGTACGTGCCCTCGAAGGTTCGAGCCTCGCAGTCGCGGACTTCGACGGCGACATGGGATGCGGTGGCGGCACCCGACGTCAACCCGTCGAACACGAGAGCGATGTCTCTGTCGGCGCCGATCGGACGGAACGGACGCAGGATCTCGCCGGCAAGAATGTCGAATTCGCCGCGCGCGTACCCGCCGTCGCCGAATTGGACCTGCACGACGGCAACCTCACCTTCCTCGTGGTTGCCGATGGTGAGATCGTCTGTCGAGCCGTCACCGTCGAAGTCGCCACGGGCGGTGCGAAGCCCCACGAGCCCGGCTGTGCCGACCGTTCCGGTCGGGCAGCTCGTTCGGGTGAGTGGCTCCAACCAGCTGGCGGCCGCCCATCCGGAGAGCTCGGGGTCGGTCACAACCATCAGCTCGAACCACTCGGTTCCAGTGTCGGCCACCTCGCAGCCCCCGAGCGCAGCGACCTCGGTGCCGGTGGGAAGCGCAAGGAGGATGTCGTTCTCGGTGCCGGGTCCGGCGCGCAGGTGGAGGCCACCGTCCGCATCGTCCAGCCGCACGTTCACCTGCCACCGGCCGGCGGGGTCGTCGGCGCACCCGAGCTCCAAGGGGGTGTCGAGCGGCGAGGTCTCATCCTCGTTCTCGTTCTCGCCTGTTTCGGCTGCACCCCCATCCGCCTCGGGCTCGTCGTCAGGTGCTCCGTCGCTCGACGCATCGACCTCGGTTGGCTCAGGTGCCGGCTCGAGGGACAGCTGGTCGGTCGCCTGCGTACCGGTCGTCGCTCCGGCGGTCGCGCCATCTGTGGCCGTCGGCTCGGTCGAGCTGCTGCACGCAGAGGCGAGGAGCGCAACGGTCAGCAGGACGGGGAGGAACGCACGGGTGGAGAACGCCATGTCCTGAGTATCGGCCACGAGACCGCCGTCGAAAATGGGGGGCGCCCCCGAGCGGCTCAGATGCGGTGCGCGTTTACCGCGGCCGGGTCGAAGGTGAACCCGGTTCCGGGCCGATCGGGGACGACGAGCTGTCCGCCGTCGAGCTCGACCGATTCGGCGAAGAGCGGGGCGAACCAATCGATGTGTTCGACCGAAACACAGTTCGACAGACTGCCGGCCAGGCACAGGCTGTATTCCGTGAAGAAGTGGCTCGACACGTCGACGTGGCGGGCGGCAGCCGCGGCTGCCGCCTTGCGGAACTCGCTGAGCCCACCCACGCGCTGAAGGTCGGGCATGAGCACATCGCAGGACCGGGCATCGACCATGGCCTGCATGCCGAGGTGGGTGTATTCGGTCTCGCCCGAAGCGATCGGCGTGTCCAGGGCGGCCCGGACTTCGGCGTGTCCCTCCAGGTCGAGCGCCGACACCGGCTCCTCGAACCATGCCAGATTGAACTCCTCCATCCGGCGGCCGAGCCGGATCGCCTGCTTCGGCCGGAAGGCCTGATTGGCGTCGACGTAGAGGTCCACATCGTCACCGATGACCTCGCGGACCGCACGGATGCGAGCGATGTCGTCGTCCGCGAAGTCGCTGCCGATTCGCAGCTTCATTCCCCAGAACCCCGCATCGAGGAACCGCTGTGCTTCGGCCTGGAGCTCGTCGATGCTCTGCGACAGCCACAGGCCGCTGCTGGCGTAGGTGTCGACCCGGTCTCGCATGCCGCCGAAGAGCTTCGCGAGCGGTAGCCCGGTCGTGCGGCCGAAGGCATCCCAGAGCGCCGTGTCGATCGCCGACAGCGCAGCGATGGTCACCCCCTTGTGTCCGGTGGGGTTGATCGCCGACCAGATGGCCTGGTTGATCCGCTCGACGTCGCGGCCGTCTTCGCCGATCACGTAGGGCGCCAGGCCTCGGATCATCTCGTCGAACGCACGAATCCGATCGGCGTTCAGGGTGAAGGCGAAGCCCTCGCCGGTGGCCCCATCCGTCGTGCGTACCCGCGTGAGCACGCAGCCCACCGAACGCATCTGGTGGATGGCGGTGCCGATCGGCTTCGGCAATGGCAGCTCGACGACCGTCGTCTCGAGCATTGCGATCTGCATGCCCGCAACCTAGCGACCGGTGGGGACACCGTCAGATTCAGGCGGTGGCGTCGCCCCGGAGGTAGGCGTCGGCGAGGGTGGAGAGTGTGTCGTGGAATTCCTCGACGCAGTCGCCGAGGATGTCGGCGACCGGGCGCACGGCATCGATCCGGCCCTGCACCTGGCCACTCAGCGCGATGGCAGCGTTCATGTCGCCACCGAAGTAGAGCGCCTGCGGGTCGCCGAAGTCGCCGAACACGTTGTGCTCGGCGAAGCGAAGCCCCTCGCTGCGATCGGTGCGGATGGCTCGCAACGCTGGGGAATGGCGCTGGTTGAGGAAGAGGGTGTCGGTTTCGGCGCCGCTGACGATCGCCTGCTTCCAGTTGTCGTGGACGGGGCTCTCGGCCGCCGACACCATTCGGGTTCCCATCTGCACCGCTTCTGCGCCCAGCGAGAACGCGGCGGCCATGCTGCGTCCGTCGACGATGCCTCCGGCCGCGACGATCGGCACGTCGACCTTGGACCGGATCAGTGGAAGCAACACCATGCTCGCCACCGGGTCGGGGTTCTTGAATCCGCCACCCTCGCCACCTTCGACGACGAGACCATCGACTCCGGCCTCGACCGCCTTCATCGCTCCCTTCAGCGTCGGAACGACGTGGTACACGGTGAGCCCGGCGTCCTTGAGTGTGGCCGTGTAGGCCTGCGGGTTTCCGGCCGACGTGGTGACGAAGCGGACGCCCTGGTCGATCACGAACTGCACGATGTCCGGGTCACGAACGAACGCTTGCGCAATGTTCACGCCGAAGGGCTTGTCGGTGAGGTCCCGCATCTTGCGGATCTCCTCCCGAATCGCATCCAACTCTCCCGACGAGGTCTCGATGATGCCGAGCCCACCAGCGTTCGACACCGCCGACGCAAGCGCCGACCGAGCAATCCACCCCATCGGCGCCTGAATGATCGGCACCTCAATCCCAAGAGAAGCAGTAACCCGATTCGAAAATGCAGCCATCCCAGCACCGTACTTCGTGCTCCAACGGACCAAGGCCGACCAGGAGTGGCGTTTCGGCCCGACGGCGTGGCGTTTCGGCCCCCCAGGGCCGAAAGGCCGTAAGTGACGAGGCCCCAGGGCCGAGGAACGACTGTCACACCCCCTCGCCATGATGTGCGCATGGACATCGTGACCCCCGCCCGCATCACCGCCATGGCCAACGCCATCGAGCTCGGCGTCGACGCCGAGGACTTCCGCTTCTCGTCCGCTGCCGAACGTCACGTCTGGGTCGATCTCGTCTCGCAGATCGACGCACTCACCGAAAAGGACGACCTGGTATGGCTTCCGTCCGCCGCATGAGCACCTGCAGTCACCGGCGTCGATCCCACCGGTATGGTCGTGCAGATGCGCCGAGTGTCGACCGTCCTGCTCACCGTCAGCGTTGTGGTGCTCGTCGCCTGGCTCAGCCTGTCGTCGAACGGGCTCGGTGTCGTCGGTGAGGCGGCCGACGGAGCGACCAGCGTGGTCGGGCAGGTCGAGCAGCGAGTGGACCGAGATCTCGTCCAGCGCAGCGACATTCCCTGGGCGGCCGACGAGGTTGCCCACATGTTCGGCTGGGGCGCGCTCACGTTCGCCGCAGGGCTGGCGTTTCGTGCGACCCGGCCGCTGAGCGAAATCGCCGTCGTCTTGTTTGGTGCTTCACTCGCGATCGAGTTCGTGCAGGGTTGGCTGATCGACGGTCGCAACGCGCAGGCCCACGATCTGTCGGCGAACAGCCTTGGCATCATGTTCGCTCTGGTCGTGCTGGTGGCCGTGCAACGGCTGGTCCCGCCGAAGGTTTCGGTCAGCGAAATTCGGGAACCGGTCCGTCGCTGAGCCATTCGGCGAAGAAGTCGTCGAGTTCCATCCCGCTCAACTCCTCGCTGAGCGCGATGAAGTCTTCGGTGCTGGCGGTGCCGCCGCCGAACCGCACCACCCACTCGCGTAGCAATGGGAAGAACACGTCGTCGCCGACGGTGAGCCGGAGCCCGTGCATCGTGGCTGCGCCTCGGCGGTAGACGCTTGGGGCGAACAGGTTGGCGCCGCCGGGATCGCCGGGGGCCGGCGATGCGGCGTTGACCGCCCGAGTCTGCAGCCGAAGCTCCAGCTGGGCCGGTGAGCCGTCGCGACCGAACTCGATCCAGAGGTCTTCGGCGTAGGAGGCGAAGCCTTCGTTCAGCCAGATGTCTCGCCAGGTCGCCGGCGACACGTGGTTGCCGAACCACTGGTGAGCGAGCTCGTGGGCGACGATGCGCTCGATCGATCCGTCCCCGTCCACGAGTTGGCCGCTGAACAGCGACCGACCCTGCGTTTCGAGCGCGAACCCGAATTCGGCGTCGACCACGAGTGCGCCGTATTCGTCGAAGGGGTAGGGGCCGAACAGGTCGGTGAAGACCTCGAGCATTGCCGCCGTTTGGCCGAAGTCGCCTTCGAACCCGTCGAGCTCGTTGGTGGCGACCGCGTCGTAGACGTCGACGCCGGCACCGTCTTCCGAGTCGAGCAGGGTGAAGGCCCCGATCGCCACGGTCGCCAGGTAGGAGGCCATGGGCTGCCGCATCTCCCACACGGAGATGGTCCCGTCGTCGAGTTCGACCGTCTCGACCAGCTCGCCGTTGGCGACGCCGACGAAACCGGTCGGGACGTTGAGCACGAATCGGTACGTCGCCTTGTCCGTCGGGTGGTCGTTGACCGGGAACCAGGTGCGGGCGCCCATGGGCTCACCCACCGCCACGCTGGCGCGGACCGCGTCGTACCAGCCGATCGGGCCGATTCGTGTGCCGGACTCGATGGTGTCGGGATTGCCGGAGTAGTCGACCACGACCTCGGTCGGCGTTCCGGACTGCAGGGGACTCTTCGGGAAGATGCGGAGCTTCTCGGCCGTCTGTTCGAACGCAGATTCCGCACCGTCGACCATGACGGCATCCACGGTCATCCCGACGAGGTCGAAGCTCAAGCGGCTCAGGTTCTCCAGCGGAGTCAGGTCGATGGTGGCGGTCGCATTCATCACGTCGTTGCCTTCGACCTGAACCTGCAGCGCCAGTTCGTAGTTGACGACGTCGTAGCCGGTGTTGCCGATGGTGGGGTAGTAGGGGTCTTCTACCGTCTCGCCACCCTCGACCGCATCGCTGGCTGGAGCATCGACGCCAGCGGTCGTGGTCGGAGCCCCGGTCGTCGTGCTCGACTCCGCGGCCTCCGTGGTGTCCGTAGTCGTGGTGGACGGGCTCGTCGTTGCCGATGGATTGTCTGCGGCGTCCGGGTCGCCGACGTCGGATGCGCAGGAGGCAACGACCATCAGTGCGGCGACCAGGATCGTCGTCAGCTGTTTCGGGCGGGCAGCGCGCATGCCACCAGTTTGGTGCCCCGAACGCTCAGGTGGTGATCAACCCACCGATTGCGGGGGCGGCGCTCGCGAGCACCTCCGAGGACGGAATGCCGAACCACTGCTCGGCGAGCGTGGCGTAGTAGTTCTCGAAGTCGACGGTGGCGACGAGATTGCCGTCGTCGAGGTTGGTCAGCGACGGCGCTTCGCCGTGGACCCCGGCGTTCACGGGACCGGCGAGAAACGCCATCGACGCAGCGCCGTGGTCGGTGCCGCCGTCGTTCGCCGGCAGCCGCCGGCCGAACTCGCTCGTCGTGCAGACCAGCGTCTTCTCGGCCAGACCGCGCTCGCCGATGTCGGACAGGAACATGGCCATCGCCTCGCTGAGTTCCATCATCATGTAGTCGTGATCGCCTCGCTGATCGGAGTGGGTGTCGAAGCCGCCCATCGAAAGGTGGATGACCCGCACGCCTGCTTCCTGCTGGATCAGCTCAGCGGCCAGGCCGAATTGGCGCCCGATGTTCGAGCCGGGATAGTTGTCCCACACGTTCTGCATCTCGATTGCGTTCAGCGATTCGGCGAATGCGAGCGTGTCCGACAGTCCGCCACGCGCCGCCAGGTGGGCGGCAGCGTCGGATCCGCCCGGGGCGGCCATGTCCGACAGACCGGTGCGCAGCGATGCGAACCAGGGGTCCTCGTTGTGGCGAAGGAACCAGGATGCGTCCGGGTCGGTCAGACCGAGAGTCGTCGCCTTGTCCGTCAGCAGTGCAGGTGTTGCCCCGGACCCAAGCGACACGCCGGTGACCGGTTGTCCTTCGTCGAGCTGGTCGCACAGTCGTCCGAGGAACCCGGTGGCGGGCAGACTCTCGCCTGACGACTTGCCGGCCCACCAACGGCGCTCCATCTCGAAGTGGGAACCGTCGGGATCATTCACTGTGCCCACGCCGACGAGCGCGGCCAGGCCGTGTGGGGCCACTGCGGCCAGGTTCGGGTTCAGCCCGAAGTCCTCGCTGAAGTCCACCAGCTCTTCATCGGGAATGTGGAGGTTGGGTCGGCGGTCGTACAACACACCGGCATTGCGCGGGACCAGGGTGGCCAGGCCGTCGTTGCCGCCCTGCAGCTCGACGACCACGAGGGTGCGACCCGCCACATCGGCGCTGGCGACCACCGGAGTGGTGGTCGTGGTCGGGGCGAGCGCAGTGGCCGCATCGGCGGTCGGGCTCATGCCGGCGATCGCGGCCTCGCCGCGGCCGAGCGCAATGGCCGCGCCACCCGCGGTCACTGCGCCGGCGGCGGCGAAGCCGAGGAACCGTCGCCGGGACTGACTCGGCGCGGCATGCATCGGCTCTGGGTTGATTCCGGTCTCGTCATCGGGTGCGTCGGCACCGTGGTCCCAGCGGGTGGGTTCAGGGGAGTGGGGTGTGTCGGTCATCGCAGGCTCCTAGCAGGTGGCAAATTCGGGCGAAACGAGTGCGAGTGCCAGGAGGAGGTCCAGGCCGCGGTCGTATTCGGGCTGGTTGGCGATCGCCTGATCGAGGGCCCGCTGGGTTGCCTCGCTCGGGTTGTGGATTCCGCAATGGGCCAGGACGACCTCTGGCGTCGGCTCGAGGTTCAGTAGCTCCTCGGGCAGCTCCCAATGGATGACCGCGTTGGCACGGGCCACGACCTGCGTCGCCGAGCTCCACCGGTCGTCGTCCGGCCAACCGGCAACGTTGGGCGGTTCGAACGGCGCCTGTCCCGTGGCGTACAGCTGCCAGTACTCGAAGTCCGAATCGCCGAAGCTGGACCAGCCGTAGGCGAGCGCCGCGGCGGTGAGCCATTCGACCGGCTGGCGGGTCCGAACGCCCCGAGCCTCCAGAAAGTCCGGATGCTGCAGCATCGCTCGCATCAGCGGCCGGAGCTCCCAGTCATTGCTCCGCAACACGTCGGCGAGCTCTCGTCGCCGATCATCGCTGAGCTCGGTGGAGACGAAGTGGTCGTGTAGCCCGGTGACGACGTGCTCGGCGGCCGCCGGCATCGCCAGCACCGTGTCGACATACTCCGCCATGGTCCACCGCTTCCGCTCGCCGAGGAAACGGACCGGTCGGTCATAGGTGTTGTCGGGTTCACGGTGGACCTCGCCCGTCTCCCAATCGACCCAGAATCCAGACAGGATTCGGGCGCCCGCCCGAATGTCCTCTTCGTCGTAGCCCGCGTTGCGGCCGAGCGTGAAGAGCTCCAGGAACTCCCGACTCAGATTCTCGTTGGGATTGTCGCCGTCGGAACCGGCTCCGTCGAGGAAGTGCAGCATCGCTCCGTCGTGGAGGATGTCGAAGCAGAAGTCCCGGAAGTTTCCAAGGGCGTGGCGTCGCACGAGCTGATGCTGACGCCACATCAACATGTTGCTGGTCTCACCCCGGTTGGTCGTGAAGTGGCCGTGCCAGTACCAGACCATTCGCTCGTGGAAGCCGGCGTCCGGCCGGATCATTCGATCGAGCCATTCCATGGGCAGCGCGTCCCACTCGTCGTTCTCCTGGTCGAAGTTCCGCTCGGCCGCCTCGTCGGCGGACAGGGCCCAGCCCTCGTCGTCG